>CALXSW010000065.1 GCA_944391255.1 uncultured Clostridia bacterium
CATATGCTGATATGGGTATGACTTTTGCCTGCGGTGCAAGAGGCGGCGGCGGTGGTGACAAGTTCAATATCGCAATTGAAGCTCCTCAGACAGGAACAGGCAATATCATGTCATTCGTTATGTCGGACTATGCTTCTGATCTAAGAGCGGGTCCTACAATGACATTGACGAAGTCAAGAGATAGTGTGTTTGCAAATGGTGTTTATTTCTCAGCTGATATTACATTTACAGCTACTAATAATAACCTTCTTATAACAGACAACAACTCTACATCTTTCTATGTTTCACTCAGTGACAGTGAATCAAATCTTGTAGGTAAGTCACTTACATGGAAAATAGTATCAAGAGGCGGTACAACAACAGCTGTAGCATATGATGGCGCAACACCTGTAAAAGTAGTAAAAAATGCTACAGGATTAAAGAACGTTACTTCAATAGGAATTGAGACAAACGTTGTAACACAGAAGATATCTGTTGCTAATATGTACATAGCAGATTCAACATATGCTATTCCAGATGCTGATATATTTGCAGCCGATACAAAGAGCTTTGACCTTGTTGCTAACGGAGTAACAAAGACATCAGTTGATGGTCAGATAGTATATTCTCTTGATTCTATCAGAGATATAACACTGCCGACTCTCACATTCTCATCTATTGAGTGGAAGGCATATCAGAAAGAGAAGGGTGCTTCTGACGATACATGGACAGAAACATCATTCCTCGTTGCAAACGGTAATACTTTGGGTGTATATCCTACAAGTGAAATAAACAACTACGATGTAAAGCTTGAGGCTACAATAACATACGGCTCAGCTGAAACTGCAAAAGCATTTACTATGCAGCTACCAAATCCTGATGATGAGTTAAAAGCAGCATTGGAATCAGGTTATGAAGTAGTAACATCGAATGATGATGCTACAAAGCAGGTAAATCTTTCATTGAAGCCTGTTTTGAAGTATGATATTAAGCTCCCTTCATCAATTACAGGCAGCAGAAACGTTACAGTTTCATGGAAGTCTTCTGATGAAGAGCATATCAAGCTCAACAATAACGTTGCAGAGATCTATACACAGGATATGGATTCTCATGATGTAACACTTACAGCTACAGTTAAGTATAAGAAAGGCACTGTAGAATATTCACAGGATGTTGAATTCCCTGTAACTGTTGCATTCACAGAAGAGGATAAGGCGTCTACAGACGCAGCTCTTGACAAGTACAAGGTAAGATTTGACGCTGCGTATGAGGCTAATTTCTCAGGAATACCGTCAAGCGCGTCATCAAATATAACACTTCCAACTGAAGCATACTTCGGTTCTGAAATATCATGGCTTTCAAGCGCGCCTACAGTTATTTCAAACACAGGTGAATACAAGAAGCCATCATCAACAAAGAATGTTGTATTGACAGCTAATATAATGAGCGGTGCTGCAAGCGCAAGCAAGAACTTTGAAGTAAGAGTAGCCGGATCATCGTCAGGCGGCGGTGGCAGCAGTGGCGGCGGCGGTTCCGTATCGTCGACAGGCACTGTATCAGGCGGCAGCGGCGGCGGAGCACTCGCTGGCAATAATATAACAACCATCCCTGATAAGGTTACAGGTCAGGAAATAGTAGATGAACTTCTTAATGAAAAATACGAAGCTGAAAATGCATTCAGCGATCTTGGTTCAGTTGTATGGGCAAGAGACGCTATAAACACTCTTGCTGAAAAAGGTATAGTAAATGGTAAGACAGAGACTACATTTGCTCCAAACGATAACGTAACAAGAGCTGAATTTGCAAAGATGCTTATGGGTACATTCGGACTTGGCGGATCAGTATACACAACATCAAGCTTTAGCGATGTTTCAACAGATGCTTGGTACTTCTCAAGCGTTGAAACAGCTTATAACCTTGGCATCATCACAGGTGTGGGCAACGGTATGTTTGCTCCTGATGCGTTGATCTCAAGACAGGAAATGGCTGTTATGGTACAGAGAGCCGCTAAGGTTTGCGGAAAGACTCCTGCAGCTGTACAGGAAGCAACAGTATTTGCGGATGATGCTGATATAGCTGATTACGCAAAGGAAGCAGTAGCTGAATTGAATGCTGCCGGCATTATAAACGGTGTTTCGGCAACATCATTCGCTCCATTGTCAAATGCGACAAGAGCGCAGGCTGCTAAGATCTTATACAGCTTTTTATAAATAATTTCTCCATTAGTTAACAGCGGCTGCCTGTAAAAGGGCGCCGCTGTTTCTATTTGCATTTTTTGGTTCATTTATTATAGAGCTGTTTTTGCTTTGCTTTAAAATGTTGGGAGCGTAGGGGCAGGATAGTATCCGCCAGCTCATAAACGGCATTTTAGCAATGCGCAGACGCGTTAAACGTGTCAAGCAACTTTCCCCCCCATATAATTGAAAAAACATCCGTATACCCCTTATATGGACGTTATAAGACTATGCTTGAATAAGCATAATAAAAAACGGAATGCATCAAATAAATGCATTCCGTAATTTATTATCTTTTCTAAACTAAATATTAGTTGTTTGCTTTGTCAGCCTTTATCTTAGCCTGCGCAGCAGCCAATCTTGCGATCGGAACTCTGAATGGTGAGCATGAAACGTAGTTCAAGCCAACATTGTGACAGAATTCAACTGTTGATGGGTCACCGCCGTGCTCACCGCAGATACCAAGACAGATATCCGGTCTTGTCTTTCTGCCGAGTTCAGCAGCCATCTTTACAAGCTTGCCAACACCCTTCTGGTCGAGCTTTGCAAATGGATCTGATTCGTAGATCTTCTTTGCATAGTAGTCCTCGAGGAACTTGCCGGCATCGTCTCTTGAGAAACCGAATGTCATCTGTGTAAGGTCGTTAGTACCGAATGAGAAGAATTCAGCTTCCTGAGCGATCTCGTCAGCCAAAAGCGCAGCTCTTGGGATCTCGATCATTGTACCAACCTTATACTTGAGGTCTGAACCAGCAGCAGCGATAATAGCGTCAGCTGTTTCAACAACGACCTTCTTAACGAACTTCAACTCTTCAACATCGCCAACCAATGGGATCATGATCTCAGGTGTTACGTCCATGCCCTCTGAGTTAACCTTCAAAGCAGCCTGGATAACAGCTGTAGTCTGCATCTTTGCAATTTCAGGATATGTTACTGCAAGACGGCAGCCTCTGTGACCGAGCATTGGGTTGAATTCCTGCAAACCTACGATAGTAGCCTTGAGGTCTTCGAATGTCAAGCCCATTTCATCAGCAAGAGCCTTGATATCAGCATCTTCGTGTGGAACGAACTCGTGAAGCGGTGGATCAAGGAATCTGATAACAACCGGATGTCCTTCAAGAGCTCTGTAGAGTTCTTCAAAGTCGCCCTGCTGCATTGGAAGAAGCTTAGCAAGAGCCTTTTCTCTCTGCTCAACAGTTGATGAAACGATCATCTCTCTCATAGCAGCGATTCTTGATTCCTCAAAGAACATGTGCTCTGTACGGCAAAGACCGATACCTTCAGCGCCGAATGCAGCAGCCTGCTTAGCATCTCTTGGAGTATCAGCGTTTGTTCTAACCTGCAATGTTCTTACTTCGTCAGCCCAGCTCATGAATGTTTCGAAGTCACCTGAGATGTTAGCATCCATTGTTTCGATAGCGCCTTCATAAACATTACCTGTTGAACCGTCAAGTGAAATAACGTCACCTTCAACGAACTTCTTGTCGCCGCATGTGAAGTACTTTTCGCTCTCATAAACCTTTACAGCGTCAACACCGGCAACGCAGCATCTACCCATACCACGAGCAACAACTGCAGCGTGTGAAGTCATACCGCCGCGTGCTGTCATGATACCCTGAGCAACGTTCATACCTTCGATATCTTCCGGTGATGTTTCCTGTCTTACAAGTACGACCTTTTCACCCTTTGCAGCAGCAGCAACAGCGTCATCAGCTGTGAAGTAAACCTTACCTGCGCCTGCGCCTGGTGAAGCTGGAAGACCCTTACAAAGAACTGAAGCAGCCTTAAGAGCTGTTGGTTCAAATGTTGGGTGGAGAAGAGCGTCAAGCTGCTTAGTATCAACCTGGAGAAGAGCTTCTTCCTTTGTGTTCATGCCTTCAGCAACGAGGTCAACAGCGATCTTAAGAGCAGCAGCAGCTGTTCTCTTACCGTTTCTTGTCTGAAGCATGTAAAGCTTACCGTCTTCGATTGTATATTCCATATCCTGCATATCACGATAGTGATCTTCAAGAGTCTTAGCTATATTAACGAACTGATCATAAACCTCAGGCATGTCCTCCTGGAGCTTAGCGATCGGCTTCGGTGTTCTTACGCCGGCAACAACGTCTTCGCCCTGCGCGTTGATAAGATATTCACCAAACAAAGCCTTTTCACCTGTTGATGGGTTACGTGTAAATGCAACACCTGTACCTGATGTATCTGACCAGTTACCGAATGCCATCATCTGAACGTTAACAGCTGTACCCCATGAACCAGGGATATCATTCATTCTTCTGTATACGATAGCTCTTGGGTTGTTCCATGAACGGAATACAGCCTTAACAGCGCCCATGAGCTGTTCCTTAGCGTCTGAAGGGAAGTCGCTTCCTACCTTGTCCTTATATTCAGCCTTAAACTGAGAAGCAAGAACCTTAAGGTCATCAGCTGTAAGATCGATATCCTGTGTAACGCCCTTTTCTTCCTTCATCTTGTCGATGAGAGCTTCAAAGTAAGCCTTACCAACTTCCATTACAACGTCTGAATACATCTGGATAAATCTTCTGTAGCAGTCCCAAGCCCATCTTTCATTGCCTGTCTTCTTAGCCATAACGTCAACAACGTCTTCGTTAAGACCGAGGTTAAGGATAGTATCCATCATACCTGGCATTGATGCTCTTGCACCTGAACGTACAGAAACGAGAAGTGGGTTTTCGAGGTCACCGAACTTCTTGCCTGTAATACCTTCCATTTTATCGATATATTCCATGATCTGAGCCATGATCTCATCATTGATCTTTTCACCGTCTTCATAGTACTGAGTACAAGCTTCAGTTGAGATAGTGAAACCCTGTGGAACAGGAAGACCCATCTTTGTCATTTCTGCGAGGTTAGCACCCTTACCACCAAGCAGAGCTCTCATGCTGGCATCGCCTTCTGAGAAAAGATAAACATATTTCTTAGCCATTGGAATCTCCTCCTAAATAAATGTTTTTATGTTATACGGTGCATAAAGACACCATATGCCCACTTCTTATTATATCATAAATTTTAAAAATGTCTACATTAATTTGATATTTTTTTCTCAAAATATAAAATTTTATGTATTATTCATAAGAAAAGGCAGCACCAACATTATAAATAGCACAAAAACCGATTTAATACCATATTATACAAAGGAAAGAAAAGTCATATAGTGTTAAAAAAAAGACATTCAGGAGGGCAAGAAAGTGATATATAACAGAGATAAGGCAGTCGAGTATGCCAATAGATGGGCATACGGAAGGAACCCGAAATTTTTTGATTTTTCGGAGATAGGCGGCGACTGCACAAATTTTGCATCTCAGTGCATATATGCCGGAAGCGGAGTGATGAATTACACACCGCTTTACGGCTGGTATTACAGGACTGTAAACGACAGAACGCCATCGTGGACCGGTGTCAACGAGCTGTATAGATTCCTTGTAAATAACAAGGGTGCTGGTCCACAGGGCAGAGTAACGGATCTAAGAGGAATAGAGAAGGGCGATATAATACAGCTGAAGTTTCAGCCGGGCGAGAGATTTGATCATACGCCTGTTGTGGTAGATGCCGGTGACGGAACGCCGCGCACTATAAAGGTTGCCGCGCACAGCCGCGACAGCAATTGCAGACCGCTGTCGAGCTACAGCTATATACAGCTTAGACCTATCCATATTTTCAATGTGGGAGAATAAAATAACTGCCAAATGTTAATAATTTATCTTTCGGACACAAAATATAGGGGTGTTAAAAAAGAAATATCCAATATTTTTGAAAAAAATTGAAAAAGATTAAAAAAATATATTGATTTTTGATCGGATATATGTTATAATACCAATTGTAAAAGATATTTCGATTATTGGTTAAATAGAAATTACTTTTCACCCTTTTATCCTATACCTGTTAAAAAACACAGCTCAGGCTGTGTTTTTTATTTTTGGCTTACTAAAAAAGGGAAGCGTTTTTACGCGCTCCCCGTTTTTAGTATTTTATTGATATTATATTATCAAAGATTGTCTACAGCCGCTCTTTCTATCGCAAGGCCTCTGCTGTAGCGCTTTATAAATTTATTGAACCCGTCAACTTCCTCAGGAACTGGATCGATAACTGTTCCTATATTTCCGTTAAATACCTTGTTCTCAAGATATTCGTCAAGAGCTTCTCCGTCAGCTTTTGTTATCATATAATCAGCGAGAAGAGCGATCCCCCATGCGCCGCCCTCTCCTGCTGTTTCCATTACAGAAACAGGCGCGTTTATAGCGTTAGCCGTTATCTGCTGACCAACCTTAGGAGTCTTGTATAAGCCGCCGTGGCCTGTGATCCTGTCAAGCTGAACTCCTTCCTCAACGAGCATTATATCAAGACCTGTCTTGAGCGCGCCGAGAGCTGTGTACAATGTCACCTTTGCAAAGTTCTTAAAGCTGAAATCATCATCAGGTCTTCTTACGAACAGCGGACGTCCTTCCTCGAAACCTGTCGTATGCTCGCCTGAGAAGTAGTTGTACGCGAGAAGTCCTCCGCAGTCAGGCGCGCCCTTTGCGGCTTCAAAATAGAATGTATCGTATATTTTAGGCATGCTTACTTCCATGCCGTAAGCCTGAGCAAATTCCTTAAAGCAGTTTACCCATGCGTTAAGATCAGATGTGCAGTTGTTGCAGTGGACCATACCAACAAGATCGCCTGACGGAGTCGTAACGAGGTCTATTTCAGGGTGAACCTTTTTAAGCTCCTTTTCAAGAACGATCATTCCGAAAACTGATGTTCCGGCAGAGATGTTTCCTGTTCTTACCTTTACGCTGTTTGTAGCAGCCATTCCCGTTCCGGCATCACCCTCAGGCGGACACATCGGAGCGCCGGCTTGAAGCTTGCCTGAAACGTCAAGCATCTTAGCGCCTTCATCTGTGAGATAACCGGCATTTTCGCCAGCAACAAGCACCTTCGGAAGAATATCTCTGAGTTTCCATGGCATATCTGAAACCTTTTCATTAAACAGTGAGATCATGTTCTCGTTGAAATCCTTTGTTTCAAGATCTATCGGGAACATACCTGACGCCTCTCCTACTCCAAGCACATTTTCGCCTGAAAGCAGTCTGTGGATATATCCTGCAAGCGTTGTAAGTGAGCTTATATCCGCTACATGCGACTCGCCGTTTAGGATAGCCTGATAGAGATGCGCGATGCTCCATCTCTGAGGTATAGGATAATTAAAGAGCGCTGTAAGCTCCTCTGAGGCTTTTTCTGTTATCGTGTTTCTCCATGTTCTAAACGGAACGAGCAGCTCGCCGTCAGCATTAAACGCCATATATCCATGCATCATAGCGCTGAAGCCTATAGCTGCAAGAGATGTTATTTCCGCGCCGTATTTCTCCTTCGCGTCAGCCGCCATTTTTGCGTAGCAGTCCTGAAGTCCCGAATGTATTTCATCAAGGCTGTATGTCCATATTCCGTCAACAAGACTGTTTTCCCAGTCGTGGCTTCCCTGCGCTATAGGAGATCTGTCCTCGCCTATGAGGATCGCTTTGATCCTTGTTGATCCGAATTCTATGCCAAGCACCGCTTTTCCGGATTCTATGTATTCTTTCATCGTGTCTCTTCCTTTCAAAATAAAATTTGTTAAGTTAATTATATAATATTGTGATATATATGTCAATTAAAAAAATATTATTTTTGTGCGGATATAAAAATATTTTTAATAAACTATTGAAAATATTTTTATCAGACGGTATAATGATATATAGAAACGATCAATGGAGGATATTATTAATGGAAAAAATAGCGAGCTTTACTATAAATCATCTTGATCTGCTGCCGGGCATTTATGTTTCGAGAAAGGATAACGTTGGCGGCGGAGTTATAACGACTTTTGATCTGAGAATGACTATGCCAAACAGAGAGCCTGTTATGAACACGGCTGAGCTGCACGCGATAGAGCATCTCGCCGCCACCTATTTAAGGAGCGATGCTGAGTGGGGCGGCAAGATAGTTTATTTCGGACCGATGGGCTGCAGAACGGGCAACTACCTGCTTTTAAACGGTGATCACACTTCAAAGGATATAATCCCTCTTATAATAAGAACATTTGAATTTATAAGGGATTTTGAAGGAGATATACCGGGCGCGTCGGCGCGTGACTGCGGAAATTATCTTGATATGAATCTCGGAATGGCAAAATGGGAGGCGGACAGATATCTGAACAGATGTTTGTACTGCATAGAAGAAAAAAATTTGGTTTATCCGGAATAAAAAGAACCGGAGCGAAACACGCTCGTTTCGCTCCGGCTCTTTTTGTGTTACTTTACCTGGAATGAAGTACAATCTGTACATTCCATCATTGTAGGGTTTGATTCATGAGTACCGACCATGATGCTTGACAATGAGCAATAATCCTGATCCTTGCAGTGATTTTTGCACTGTGTCACGCTACATCTGATACTCTTGTTTGGATTACAACTGCAGCTCATGCATGAATCCTCCTTCTGCGATAATAGAAATGGTTTCGCGACAAGCATCGACGACTCTGCTCGATCCCTGTCACAGTAGTATTATGTGCAGAAAGTCCTGTTTTATAAATGGAAAATTTTATAAATTAAAATATTTTAACACGACATTATTCTTATCGCGATCACTGTCATATCATCCTTTGCTATGCCCTTGCTCTTTTTGAGCGCCGTGTTCATTATCTCCTCCGCCAGCTGTTCCATTGAGTTAAAAGGCTTTATAACTATATTTTTTATCCAGTCAGTGCGCGACACCGAATAGCCTGCCTGCGTTATTCCGTCGCTCATAAGCGCGATTATATCCCCCTCGTGCAGCTGAATAATATTGTTGTTAAGGCGTATTTCTGAAAGTATGCCTATAGGCGTGGAAGATGAGCGTAAAACTGTTATCTCGTCGGAGTTCAGTATAACGCTTTCAGCGCTGCCGATCTTATAAAATTCAGCAGTGCCGGTATAGAGATCTATAGAAAGCAGATCGACAGTTGAATACGATTCGTTGTTTATGTTCACGCACATGGCGGTGTTGAGCATGCATAACGCTGTTTTAGGGCTGAACCCCGCTTTCAGAAATCTTGTGAGCAGCCGTATCGTAGCCATGCTCTCATACTGGGCGTTCGCTCCGCTGCCCATTCCGTCGGCGAGAATAGCATAAAATTTGTTTTTGCCTGTGGTGAACATTGCCGCGCTGTCGCCGTTAGCGGCAGAGCCTGATTTTTCAAGCTGCAGCACCGATTTATCAACGCAGTAGTTGGCTTTGGAGATATATTTTGTGAGCTTTCCATCGGCGCTCTCCTCTCCTATCGGTCTGTTCAGCACTTGGGAAATGATCCCCTCAACCACAGAATGTTTCGCGCCCGGCGGAAGCCGCAGATATATTTCACAATCGCCGCTCTTCCCTTCTACAACGCTCAGCTCATACGGATTAATTCCCGCCTTGTCCAATTCGTCCACGATCCTCTCTTCCTCGTTTTCAAGGAATGTAAATCCGTCATCTATCTCCTCAGCCATTTCGCTGAGCATCGCGTTTATTTCGTTATACTGCATAGATATAAGGTTGCGCGTCGTTATAGCGTCGCTCTTTCGCATCGTGTCGCGCTTGTACAGCTCGTAGACGTGATTTATCTCGCTTATGAATTGTCTTGATCTTATGCATTTTTCGCAGAACTTTTCAGGTATGTTGTCCATCGTAAGCTCGCCCTGCTTTTCTATTATTGTTATAAGCTCAAGTATATTTTTATATGTCCGGCGAAATTCTGTCTGCCAGCATTTTCCGCACATACGGCAGTTGTTGCAAACCCTGTCAGCCGCGTCATCGAGTATTTCGCTTATATCGTCATTATACTTGTTCAGCCTGCTCTCTGAAACCGCCATAAAGCTTTCATAAAGTCCTGAAAACGCGTCGCCGGCATCTCTAAGCCGCATCGAAAGGTATTCGCGCATTCTTAGATCCGGACTCACCGTTTCTATGCGCACCGATTTTATGAAGAATGATCTGAAATATTCGTGCATAATTTTAGGTGTGAGCAAAAATAATACAGATGATATCAGAACGTCAGCGATCGAAACAGGAAGCTCCTGCACGCTTTTTATGTAAAGCAGCGAAACGAGCATTCCGCCTGTGTAGCCTATGACGCATCCAAGCTTTTTGAAATTGTTCATAAAGCTTGAAAACAGCGCGCTTAGACCGTATACGCCCATCATAACGAGCGATTCCGTCCCTGTGAGCGTTGTCATAAATCCAAGGCAAAGACCGGTACAGCCTGAAACGGCAATAGAAGCGTTCAGCGCTGTTATAAGGACCGTGTATGACGCGAATATATTTTTTAGATTTATAATGCCTATCTCAATTCCGTCAAGACCTGTTATAAACACGCCTATAGCTATAGCCGAGCTTATATATTCCTCCTGTGATGTTCTGCCGCGCTTTGAGTAATCCTCGTTTAGCAGGCTTGATTTTATGAATACCACATACATAAGCGCGCAAATAATGCTTTCTGTAAGAAGCAGAAAGACGTCGTATACGCTGCTCGGCATTATAAGCAGCATGACCGCGCCGCCTATAAGCACGGAAGACGCGCATGCGGCCGATCTTATTATTTCGTTTGTTGTTTTTGATAAACGCGTAAAAAGCCAGTAAGCTATAGCGGCGATAAGATATTTTGGTATAAGCGCCGCGCCTGATGACGCCGCGAGCCCGGCGCATATGGCTGCCACTCCTATGTAAGCGATGCTTTTATCGAAAACAGCGGCAAAAAAAGCTATGCCGAACGGAAACATTCCGAGTGTTCCGGCGCGTGATGACAATACAAGCAGGATTATCGGTGTTATGTCATTTAATGCTGGTATTCGCAGCGGCAGCTTTGAATGCGCTGTATTAAGTTCTCTCATTATACATTTTCCTTTCAGTGCAGATTTCAGTCTTATATTATCATATGTGATGTGACTAAAATGTCAAAAATTGTTGTCGAAACAAACAAATCGTACGACAAAAATTTTGCTGAAATAACTCTTTACATTGATGATAATTCGTGTTATTATAGATGTATATATAATTGGTATTTTCGGGGGTGACAAACTTATGAAAAGAATACTTGTATTTTCCGATACGCATAACGACATCAATCTATGTGTAAATATTATAAATAAGATCCCGGCGGATATGGTCATACATGCCGGAGATTATGTCCGTGACGCGGAGGATCTCAAAAGCATCTTTCCGGACAAGGATATAAGATATGTAAAGGGCAACGGTGATTATTTTACTAACGCGCCTAATAAGCTGATCGTTGAGCTGGACGGTGCGCGTATTCTTGTTGTGCATGGCCATGAGCAGAGAGTAAAATATGAGCCGGGATACAATACTCTTATATCGCTTGCCGAAGATGAGGAATGCAATGTCGTTGTTTTTGGGCATACGCATATACCGGATGAGGAGTATATAAAAGGGATAAAAGTCCTTAATCCGGGAAGCGCAAAATACGGCAGTTCATATGGCATAATAGAGATAGAGGACGAAGATGTGAGAATATGCGTCATGAATAATTCGTGGTGATGTATCATGATCTGAAATTATCAGACCGTCAGGCTTTTTTGCGGCGGTCTGTTTTTTTATGCCTTGAATAAAAAGGAAGATTGTGATATACTTGATAACAGATACAAAAGAAACACGATAGTGTAAAGTAGAATATAAAAAACAAAGTAAAAAAACGGGAGGAGAGATAAGAATGAAAGGAATA
>CALXSW010000066.1 GCA_944391255.1 uncultured Clostridia bacterium
ACAGTGGTTACTGCGGCTTTGACAATATAAAGCTCTGGCTGTATGCTGCCCGAGTTTCATCGGAGCTGTTCACTGACAGATTTATAGACAGTTCATCTGACACATTGTATGACGTATACGATAAAGCTCAAAATCCTGCTGAAAGTATGTCGTCTGCTAACGGTAATCTCGATGTAAACTTCACTAATTCATGGAGCAATAACAACGGTATACGCCGCGATATAACAGAGGACGTAAAAGGACTCAGCGGCAGCACATTCGGAGTATCATTTGATTTTACAGCTTGGGTATATAATCAAAATTCCGTAAATGTGGCATATGAAATAGTAAGCGAAGACGGTGTGACAACAAAAATAGATGCGTTCACAGAAAACATGGATGGAAATACAGAAGGAAGCGCCGTTCATATAGAGAGCAAGGAGGAGGTTCTGCTCACATTCGCTGAAACAGACAAGGTATATCTGTGCATTACATATCCATACCGTTTTTTAAATTCCTTGTAAAACGCGGAATAACTGCCAAAGCCCGATTCAAGAGCCGATCTTAACAAGCTGCCGTTCTCCGAATATAATTGAGCGGCAAGCTGCAAACGTTTTCTCAAAATATAATCATTTATAGTAATACCCGTTTCGCGCCTGAAAAGCCGGCACATATACTGTTTGTTTATATGCAGGCGCTCAGATATCGTGTCCAGATGCACATCTTTTTGAAGATTATTATGTATAAAGCTTATAATGTCGCTGACAAACGTGTTTTTATATTCGCGATGATATGACGCGCCTGTGCTTTTTGCAAGCATATACAAAAGCTCTATAATAACACTTTCTATAACCGCCATTTCAGTACAGCCATCACACATATATCCGTCAAGCCGCTCAAGCTGCCCTTTAATATCATATGAGGCACACTCCACATTAACAACATTATCGCTTGATGGCTCGCGCTCATAAAGCATCTCGTATATTTTTTCACATCCGCGGTGTTTGAAAAAGTCCGTCTTTATATATATGTTCAGACGTTCATAATCCTCTCCATACGTTCTGCACGTTCCGTGCAGCTCATCAGGTCTGAATATAAATATATCCCCCTTTTCAGCCGGATATATATTGCTTTCTATCATATAATCATGATTTCCCTTTATAACATATATTATCTCTAATATATCCAGATGACTATGTAGATCGCCCACATTGAGATCAGAAAAGTCCTTGTCATATTTATGCTCGCAATGCACATACATATTCTCTATATCCCTAATTATCATCTTGATCCACCTCTGCTTATAACTATTGTCCTACGCTTATAAACAGTATACCATATTTCAGAAAAAATATCAATCGGTCATGTAATTCAAATTCAATCGCTGTTATTTATATTTAATTATAAGCTCAGGCAGCGAGCTTTTCAAAACAAACAGCGTATATTCTATTAATTTATCACGATCTATACTTTCCTTATTCTGAAAATAGTTTATCAGAACTCCTGCCAATGCCTCGGTATAAAAATCAGTCATATATTTTTTCAGATCCTGCGGCAGACACGTATCGTGCTCTTTTTCTATTCCCTCAATTATGGAAAATATAACGCCATAAAAATCAGCATAAAAGAACCGTTTTATCTCTTCTCTTCCCATTGAGTCATACGCGCAATTTAATATATGACTGTTATTATCCACATAATCAATGACAAACAAAATCGCTTCTTCAGGATTTAGCAATAAATCAAATTTTTTTAAAACCTCCAGAGTTTCCTGCTCAAGCGTCCATTTTAAAAGTGCATATATATCCTGAAAATGATAGTAAAATGTTTTCCTGTTTACTCCGCAGTCAGCAGCTATTTCGCTGACACTGATCTTTGATAACTGTTTATGCCCCATAAATTTTTTCAATGAAGCTGATAATAGTTTTTTTGTATTCGTGCTTTTTATTTCATATGTCATAAACTCACCCACTTCTATATTTATTATACACTTGTCCATCAAAAAAATCAATAGCGATACATGGACATTTGTCCATCAATTTATATACATTTGTCCGGTTTTTACACAATCCATATAATATTGTCCGTTTTATTTTTGCTTGAATCGTTGTATAATTTATTTGTATTTATACGGGAGGGAAAAAAATTATGGAATATAATTATACTGTAGAGCTTGAATCAGAGCTTGGAAAAAGAAACGGCACAATGCAGGTTTTCATCAGCGGCTCAAAGATAAACGGTGTTTTATCTATTTTAAATCATAGCGAGCCTTTTTGGGGATATATTGATACAGATGGCAAATGTGTTTTAAATGGGAAGATTGTAACACTTATAAGAGAATTCAACTATACCGCTACAGGCACTATCCTGTCTAAAAGCATATCGCTTGATATTTATTCCGACAAATCAAAATTTAAATTAAAAGGCTCTGTTTATAACATTGCGAAGAATGAGTAATTAAGGCTGATATTATATACTGTTACGGCGGTAATACAGCTTTTGCCCGCGCATTCTTATTCTATACAAAAAAACTGCTGTTTCATGAAAGGAGTATCACATATATATGAGTACTGATAACAGTAAAATATCGCCGTTAGAAAGGGCGGCTGCGTTTATCGTTGACAGGCGCAAAGGGTTTTATCTGATATATATACTTGCTATCGTATTTTGTATGTTTTCCACGAATTGGGTGAATGTAAACAATGAGCTTACCGATTATCTGTCTGAGGAAACAGAAACACGTCAAGGTCTCACTCTTATGGAAAATGAATTTACGACATATGCTACAGCTGAAATTATGATAGATAATATCGCTTATTCAGACGCGGCAGCATTATGTGATGAATTAAACAGCATCAACGGTGTAAAGGATATAGCTTTTGATAGTTCCGAAGAACACTATGTAAACGCCTCCGCTTTATTTTCTGTCACGTTTGACGGAACAAGCGGTGATGAGATAACATCCGATGCCTTTAGCGAGATAGAAAGCAAAGTGAGCGAGTATGATACATATATTTCCGCGTCTATCGGAGACAGCGACTCAAAAAGAATGGAAGAAGAAATGCAGACAGTTATGATCATAGCCTGTGTCATAATATTGGCTGTACTGCTTATATCCTCAAGAACATATATGGAAATACCGGTGCTGGTTATCACCTTTGCTGTCGCGGCTATTTTAAATAAAGGCACAAATTTTATGCTCGGCACGATTTCTTTTATTTCAAATTCGATAGCTGTTGTTCTGCAGCTTGCTCTTGCTATAGATTACGCTATTATATTATGCCACAGATATACTGAGGAAAGAGCGAGCAAGGATCCGAGAGAAGCGGTTATCACCGCGCTTTGCAAGGCCATACCTGAGATTTCAGGCAGCTGTCTTACAACGCTTTCGGGACTTGCGGCAATGAGCTTTATGCAGTTCAAAGTCGGCTTTGATATGAGTATCGTTCTTATCAAAGCGATCATCATAAGCATTTTGTCTGTTTTTACGCTTATGCCGGGACTGCTTATGTCGTTTTCAAAGCTCATAGATAAAACACATCATAGAAATTTTGTGCCGCAAATAGACGGCTGGAGCAAAGGCGTTATAAAATCAAGATTTATCACTCCATGGGTATTTGCCGCATTGCTTGTTGTTTGCTTTTTCCTTTCAAACAAATGTCCGTACGCCTACAGCTACAGCAATCTTGATACAATAACAAAAAATGAATCACAGATAGCTCAGGAAATGATCGATGACACATTCAGCCGCACAAATATACTTGCTGTTGTCGTTCCATCAGGCGATTATGAAAAAGAACAATCTCTAAAAAAAGAGCTTGAAAAATATCCTCAGATCGACAACGTTACAGGTCTTGCCTCAACTGAGGCGATAGACGGTTACTCCATCGGAGATAAGCTGTCCCCTCGTGAGTTTTCAGAGCTTACAGATATGGATATTGAAATAGTACGGCTGCTATATTCTGCCTATGCGGCAAGCAATGAAAACTACGGCAGAATCGTAGGCGGTATTGACAGCTATAAAATAGCATTGATAGATATGTTTGATTTCGCGTTTGAAATGATAGACAGCGGATATGTTTCTATCGATGAGGAAACACAAAACGAGCTTAATGACCTGCACAGCCAGCTTTTAGACGGAAAGAAACAGCTGGGCAGCGAAAACTATTCACGTTTGGTTATGAATTTGAATATTCCTGAAGAAAGCGAGGAAACGTTTGATTTTCTGAATGTCGTGAGAGAAACCGCAAAACAATATTATGGTGATGATGTCCTGATTGTAGGAAATTCTACAAGTGACTACGATCTTTCAGTCGCATTCGACAGAGACAACCTAATGATCACTATACTTTCTATTGTTTTCGTTTTAATAGTGCTGTTTTTCACATTCCAGTCGGCGGGAATACCCTTGATACTTATTCTTGTAATTCAAGGCAGTATCTGGATCAATTTTTCGTTCCCGACGCTGCAAAACAAACCCATTTTCTTTATGAGCTACCTCGTTGTAAGCTCTATTCAGATGGGAGCTAATATAGACTACGCTATAGTAATAACGAACAGATACACTGAATTGCGCAGAAAAATGAATAAATTTAAAGCAATACAGCAGTCGCTTAATTTTGCTTTCCCGACCATATTTACATCGGGAACAATCCTCGCATGCGCCGGATTTGCCATAGGACTTTTTTCATCAAATCCTGTAATTGCTTCTGTCGGATCTTCGCTCGGCAGAGGTACAGTTATTTCAATAATTTTAGTTATGGGAATACTGCCGCAGCTATTAGTGCTTGGAGATTTTATTATAGAAAAAACATCATTTAATCTTAAGGATATAAAAAAATATATTAAGATCGGAGGCGGAACAGGTGAAATATAAAAAGTTTTCAAATGCGCTTATCCTTTCACTGGTTCTATCTATGCTGATGTCTGTAATTCCCGCTGCATCAGCCTCAGAAAACATAATAAATATTGAAAATAGCGATGATTTTATAGAATTTGCTCACAGCTGCACTCTTGATACATGGTCACAGAACAAAACAGTAAATTTGAACTGTGACATAGATTTCTCAGATATTGATTTTTCACCCGTTCCTACATTCGGCGGCAGCTTTAACGGTAACGGTCACACCGTTTCAGGGATCGTGTTTGAAGGCAAAGGCTCATATCAGGGGCTTTTCCGATATGTGCAGCAAAGCGGAAAAATATCTGATCTCAGCGTCAGCGGAACATTCTCTCCGGGCGGATCAAAAAGCTTTATAGGCGGTATCGCCGGCGAAAATTCAGGCTCTATCGAAAAATGCTCGTTCTACGGAAACATAAAAGGTGAAAATGTTATAGGCGGTATTTCCGGAAACAATACAGAATCCGGTCGTGTCATATCGTGTTCCTCATACGGGAGCATAACAGGAGAAAACTCCACCGGAGGTATTACCGGAAAAAACAGCGGACTCGTTCAGAATTGCACAAACAACTCAGCAGTAAACACAGTATATGAGGAAAAGAAAAATGAAATTTCAGATATCGACGCGGACACCGGCGCGCTTATTGAAAACTACAAGATGACAGAGGAAGAAACAGAGGAGGAAAGCGTTTTAGGTCATACAGATACAGGAGGAATAACAGGCTTGACCTCCGGTATTGTTCAAGGCTGCATAAATAACGGCGCTGTTGGATACCAGCATGTGGGATACAATGTCGGCGGCATAGCTGGCAGACAGTCGGGGTATATGCTCGGCTGTAGGAATTACGGCTTTATCCAGGGACGTAAAGATGTTGGAGGAATCACAGGACAGGCGGAACCGTATATACTATTGGACACATCAGAGATCAATTTCCAGAACCTTCAAAATGAACTTGACAATCTCAACAATATGGTAAATAATTTTATATCATATACTGATGAGCTTGGCAGTGACACTGAAAAATATCTGAACGGTATAACCGAACAGACAAAAAATGCCAGAGATAACGCTCAAATAATAATTGATCAGGGCGCGGAGATTCTTGATGATAATATCAGCGAAATAAATGCGGGATCTGCTGTTTTATCAGATACTCTAAATAAAATCATTCCCGTATTTGACACTTTAAAAAGCATAGGTGAAAATTCTTCAAATGCGCTAAGCAACGCAGATGACGCTCTTAAGAATACAAATATTTATTCCGATGAGCTGACCGGCAAAATAAAAACCTTTAACAAAAGCTTTGAAAACATGGTCAATGAATTAGATGAGCTTATAACTTCGCTTGATGATATAAAATTATATGCTCCGGAGCTAAGTGACGCAATAGACAATATCAGAATTTCAGCAAGCAATATGCGAAATGCTATATACAATATAGGCAAAGCTCTTTCAAGGGTACAGGGCGCGCTTGAAGATTTGAATAATGCTGTAACGTTCAACAATTCCCAAGACGTCAGAGCTGCAGCAACTCTCCTGTCAGATGCGATCGAGGCTATTATCACTGCTAAGCGCGATATTAGCGATTCTCTTGATTCTATAGAGGGAATTTTACAAAGCATACCGGACGATCTTGAAAATATAGGTATTAATTCACAGCTGATCATTGATAACATAAAAGCAGTCAAGGATAATATTGTCACCTCAATATCATCGCTGCGCACAATAAAGGATAGCCTTGGAACGATTATCGTCAATGCTGAAATAGATTTTTCTGAAATACGCTCCGCCGCAAAAAATATAGCCGCATCATTAAGAAATTTAGAGGACGCAAACGGAGCAATTTCAAACAGCTTATATGAATTAAGCACAGCTTTTGAATATTTAGGCGGCTATATCTCCGATACATCTGATGACATAGAAAGCGTAAAAGATGACCTTGAAAACTCAAAGCAGAACATAGATGACAGCGTTGACGATCTGAAAAATTCTGCTGATGATCTCCATGAAGAAGCTGAAAACATCAGCAGCGGATTAAAAAATGCAAAAAACAGTTTGTCAGACGCGATCAAGTCATTGTCTTATACTGTAGATGATATACAAACCGCCGTTGAAACTATAAAAAATGCCACTTCCGAGCTGTCAAACGACTCGCCTCTGAAATTTGTAAAACCAAGTGATGAGCTTAAGGCTGCAAGTGATAATTTGTTTGATTCGCTCTCAGGAATATCTAACGAAATAGACGGATTAAAAAGCACTGTTTCAAATGAAAAAAACAAAATTTCCGAGGAGCTTCGCTCAATAACTAATCAATTTGATGTAGTTATAAATTTACTTATAGACTCGGTTAACGATATACAAAGCGTAAACAGCGGTTTAGATAATATATTTCTTGACGTGTCAGATGAGGACATAGAAAACTCAAAACAAGGAAAAATCGCTGACTGCCAAAATTACGGTGATGTATCGGCTGACAAAAACACGGGCGGTATAGCAGGCGCGATGGCTATAGAATATTCCAAAGATCCGGAAGACGATATAGAAAAGCCCGACACACTTAATTTTACATATCAGACAAAAGCTATATTGCACGGCTGCATAAACGATGGAAACATAACAGGTAAAAAGGATTGTATCGGCGGTATAGTTGGACTTTCAGAAATAGGAACTGTTTATGAATGCGAAAATTATGGCAGCACAGAAAGCAGCGATGGAAATTACGTTGGAGGTATATCCGGTTCAAGCGAATCATCTGTCAGGAAGAGCTGTTCAAAATCAAAAGTTTCAGGAAAAAGATACATCGGCGGAATAGCAGGTAAATCTAATGTAATATCATCGTGTTACACAATTGTAAATATCAGTGGTGAAGAAAATACAGGCGCAGTTTGCGGCGAAACGTCTGATATTGAAAAGTTATCCGGAAACTTTTTTGTTGATAACGGACTTGGAGCGGTTGACGGTATCAGCTATTCAAGCAAAGCGGAGGAGATAAATTTTGATGAATTAAAAAATGTTTCCGGAATTCCTTTAAGATTTATTAGCTTCACAGTTACGTTTATTGCCGATGGCAACATAGTTGAAACAGAATCTATTACATATGGGTCTAAAACTTCTGAAATAATATATCCGGAAATCCCTGTTAAGGATGGATTTTTTGGCAACTGGCGGAGTCCGGAATCAGACACGGTGACAGAAAATCTTGAAATAGTCTGCGACTATCAGCCTTATATTACCATTCTTTCAAGCGTTCAGAATAATGAATCCGGAAAACTGGCTCTTGCTTTGGCAGAAGGTAACTTCACTGATAAATCAGAACTCAACATAACAGACAGCCATCATAATCCGCCCGAAAACGCAAGCGGGAATATAAAAATATATGATGTTTCTATCTCAAATACAGACATCAAAAAAGATGATGTCGTGACGATACGCATTTTGAATGAAAACAAAGATAAAGTCAGTGCCTGGATATTACAGGATAATAATTGGCAAAAATCGGAAGTGAAATACAAAGGTAAATATATATTGCTTCAAACCTCCGGAACTCAAAATACAATTTGTCTGAAATTTGAGGAAAATCGCTCCCCTCTTATTTATATCATAACAGCCGTACCGGCAGTAATTATTATCTCATTTATTTTACTGCTAAGAAAAAAACGTAAACTCAAATAATAATGGTATATTTTTGATATACTGATTACAGCTGTGAATACAATTATTTTAGAAAATCTATGTCTGATAGAGAGGAATCTTAAAAGAACATTGATAAAACATCAATGTTCTTTTTTTTGAAATAAATATGTGCAGGCTTAAAATTTTCCTTTCTTTGATTTATAAAATATAAAAATAGCAAAAAATAAATTTATATTTTATGTCCAGTTTATTTTCAGTTTATTTATTTAATTTATAATTCTATTATAAATTAAAATTTTATCCGTCCGAAGCTTATGTTTACGGGCGAAAATAAGGGAAGACAAGAAAAGATGAAAAAGTCATTAAGGCAATGAAAAACGCTCTGATCAGTATTCGCAAGAATGAAAAATTAGAGCATGCCCAGCTTAATTAATGTACATATCTATTTTAACGCTATATAAGAGACTTTAGACACGAATCGTATGAAGCTGAGTCTTTTTAATAGCTTGCTCCGATTATAACCAAAATTGCTCTTAATAATATAGAAGGCGGCATATTTGCAGGATATATACCTATAAATATGCCGCCTTCCTACTTTTAACTTAAAAGTGATCTAACAATATATGTAATATTTATTAAATCCAAAACGGTATTATCATTTTCAGTATGACAGCGAAAGGTATTGAAAACCCAATAATGCAGACAGTTTCTTTTATCGATCTGCGCAAAATTACTATTCCAAGAATCAGCATTGCCAAGTGCTGCAATGACAGAAATTGTTATCTATATCATTTGACTTTTATGCCGATAAGAAAAGAGTATATGAAGCATGTATTTGTACGCATCAAAGCTGGCTATAGAATATGTCTAAGCGCAAGTTGTAATTATGATGTTCCACCGATAATAGTAGGTAACAGGACTTTAACTCCTGTAAGAGCTATAGGCGAGTGTTTAGGTGCCACGGTAAACTGGGATGCCGCAACTCAGACCGTGACTATAGACATTCCAGCAAACGTGGAACAAACTATTACTGATGAAATGATATGTGCGTTAAATTTTTAAAATACAACTTTCCGTGCATAAAAAATGCCGGAGCAGTACCGCCTCGCTTGACACTGCCTGACTGCTCAGGATAGATTTAAGCAATATCTTGATTATTTTCAAATACCATACAATGAATAACACAATCCCGGAATTAATTTTATTCAATTCCGGGATTTTATTATGATGAAATTTATACTATACATTTGGGATACAGCATAACTGCTTTCATGCGGCTTTCAAACTCAAAGTTTTTTCGCTGTCTGAATAAACCCAATATTATTTGCTATTAAACACAAGCTCGTCTGCTTTTTTGCGCTTGTAATGCATTTCGGACGGTGACGCTGCCGGATAGCCGGTCGGCATAAATCCTTCTATGACGTAATTATCAGGGATATTGAAAATCTCACGCGCCTTAGGCTCATCAAACGCGCATACCCATGTTGTGCCAAGTCCGAGAGATTGAGCCATGAGCATCATATGCGTATGTACTATTGACGCGTCTATTATTCCATGATCCACATTATCACTGCGTCTGTGCCACGATATTTCTTTATCGTAGCATATAAGAAAATTAAGCGGTGCGTTAAATCCGAATCTTGTGCATTCATCTACTTTTTTTAACTCTTCTCCGCGTAGTATCATTATTCTCTGCGGCTGTTTGTTTACAGCTGTAGGCGCTAATGACGCCGCTTCCATTATGAGATCGATCTTTTCCTGTTCAACCTCCTTGTCCTCAAAACCTCTGCATGAATATCTTTCTTTCATCAATTCAAGCAATTCCATTATGTATCACTCCATTCATATTTTAATTTTTTTAAGCACGTTTTCTATTCTATCATGAATAACCAGATCAGCCTTATTATCAAACTCAGTCGGAGTTTCATTTATTACGATAAGCTGACTGTGCATATAGCTATCCACTAAATCTGCAGCAGGATATACGTTAAGCGATGTTCCGCCTATTATAAGCGTTTGCGACGCCATAACAAAAGCGTTTGCCATACGAAGCATATACTCGTTCAAAGGCTCGCCGTAAAGCACCACATCTGGTTTTACGATCCCGCCGCATTCACAGCGCGGTATGCCATTAGAATTTAGTATATGATCGGCGCCATACATTTTCCCGCACTCTGTGCAATAGTTATAATTCACATTCCCATGCAGCTCGTAAACTACATTACTACCAGCTTTTCTGTGCAGACCATCAATATTCTGAGTTATAACCGCTTTGAGCTTGCCCTTTTTTTCGAGAGCAGCAAGAACATAATGCGCTGTGTTTGGCTTAGCGTTCGGAAAAAGAAGATTCTTTTTATAAAAATCAAAGAAATCCTCGGTATTTTCTTCAAAAAACCTGCGTGACAATATCTCCTCCGCCTTTTTTCCGCCTATCCCTGATCTGCTTCTGAAGTCAGGTATACCGCTGGCGGTAGAAACTCCGGCTCCGCCGAAAAAAACTATATGCTGCGATCTATCGATTATATCCTGCAAATCCATTGTCGTAACTCCTCTAAACTCACAATAAATAAGCCGTTTATTTAATTATACTATCTATATCTTATTTGTCAATACAAAAATTGGTGTAAAGCATATAAATATAATATGAATTTATTTTGAAATTGGAAATAAAAAAAAGAGGACATCCCGAATCGTGCAGAATGCGTATCAAGGCTTTTCAGTCGCCTCCTGAGATCGTCATTGATTTTATTATGTAATCTTTCTTTTAAAATGTTTAATACTTATATATAATACTATTCTATACTTGACAGGCATAGTTATACATGTTACAATATTATTAGATAAAACGCCAAAAAGTAGGTGAATATATGGAAATCAGAGTATTAAAATATTTTCTTGCTGTTGCGAGAGAGGAGAATATTTCAGCTGCTGCGGAAAGTCTGCATGTAACACAGCCAACATTATCAAGGCAGCTAATGGATTTGGAAGACGAGCTTGGAAAGACTCTGTTCACACGAGGGAACAGGCGTATTGTGCTTACTGAGGAGGGCATGATTTTAAGAAAACGAGCCGAGGAAATTATAAGTCTTGTCGATAAAACAGAATCTGAAATTATGAAATCCAATGATAATATTAGCGGTGATGTATATATTGGCAGTGGAGAAACAGAAGGTATCAGATTGATCGCGCAGACAGCCAAACAACTCAATGACGAAGGATATAATATCCGATATCATATGTTTAGCGGAAATTCTATTGATATTTCCGAAAAAATCGACAAAGGATTACTTGATTTCGGTATTTTTGTCGAAGGCTCAAATTTACAAAAATACAATACTATACGACTGCCATATACAGACACATGGGGAGTGCTCATGCGAAAGGACAGTCCTCTTGCGCAAAAAGAGGAAATTTGTCCCGATGATTTATTGGAAGTTCCTCTTATCACGTCACAGCAATCCGATACAAACAATGAACTTTCAAGCTGGCTTAAGCGTGATAAATCGCAGCTTAACATTGCAGCCACATATAACCTTTTATATAATGCTTCTCTTATGGTTGAGGAAGGCATAGGGTATGCGCTGTGTATAGACAAACTGATTAAAATAACGGATGACGGACCTTTATGTTTCCGTCCTTTAAAACCAAAACGCACCGCAAGACTGGATATTGTCTGGAAACGATATCAGGTGTTTTCAAAAGCGGCTGAATTGTTCTTGAAAAAGCTGCAAGAAAATTTTTCGGAATAGTATATTCTAAAAAACAGTGCCGGTACATATATACCGACACTGTTTTCATTTATTAAAAGGCTTCATTGAAGAATGACTCTAACTTGTCAAAAGGAATAATATCCATTTGATCATACAAGTCTGTGTGCGATGCACCCGGAATTATCATCAGTTCTTTGTTATCACCTTCAAGAAGTTCATATGCATCCTGGCTGTACATCAAAGAATGTGCCTCTTCTCCGTGGACAAGTAAAACAGCGCTTCTTATTTCAGGAACATACTCAAATAAGCGCATATTCATAAGCGAGCCGGAAGCAGTAGCTGCCCATCCATTATTTGAGTTAAGCGAACGAGGATGATAGCCTCTCTCTGTTTTGTAATATGCGACATAGTCTTTTAAAAACTGTGTTGCATCCTCGGGAGCTTCTTCAGGAAGTCCTCCGCCCAATGTGTATTTTCCGTTTCTGTAATCTTCCGTTCTTTGGTTGTTATAATTAACACGCGCTTGATATCTTCCTTCTTCATCTACTGAATCAAAATATCCAAGTGCTGTGTTCCTGCTCATATCGTACATCGTCATAGCGGCAGTAGCTTTAATTCTTGTATCAAGTGCCGCCGTCTGAAGCGCCATACCGCCCCATCCACATATTCCGATAATACCTATTTTTTCAGGATCTACGTTATCCTGTACGGAAAGAAAGTCGATCGCTGCCTGATAGTCTTCCACATTTATATCAGGCGAATTGAAATATCTCGGATATCCACCGCTTTCTCCCGTATATGACGGATCAAATGCGATCGCTAAAAAACCTCTCTTTGCCATTTCCTGAGCATAAAGCCCCGAACTTTGCTCCTTTACAGCTCCAAACGGTCCGCAAACCGCAATTGCTGGAAGCTTACCTGTATATTCTTTCGGCTCATAAAGATCAGCTGCTAAAGTCGTGCCAAAATGATTTGCAAAAGTTACTTTTCTATGATTTACTTCATCGCTTAGCGGAAATACCTTATCCCATTCATCTGTAAGAGCAAGCGGCTCTAAAATAATATCTGTGCCTCCTGTTGGTGTATTATCAGCGGCTGTGCTTGTAATGTCAACTCGTCCCGCTTCACCGTCCCACGCAACGCTGTTACCGTTTGCTTCAGAAATTGCTCTTGCCGGCAAATATGTTGTTCCGTCATAAACAAATGCGTCAACATCATTTCCGTTTACATCTTTCATTTCAAGTTCTTTACCGTTCATAAATACTGATACTCCTCCCGTTACATCAATTGTTCTTTGAACTCCAAAAGCCGCAGCAGCTATTGAGCCTGCTATTACTGATATTGCTGCTATTGACGCGATTATTCTTTTTTTCATTTTGATCCGTCCTTTCATTAAATTAATCAGTGTTAAGTCAAATATTTAAGTAGTATCATTAATATCTAATGCACATACACATCCTTTCTAATTTATATTATTTTTGTTATGTTCTTTCTGCTTGATCATAGTATAACATACAACCCTAAAAATGTCTAATACTTATAGACAATAGTATTCTATACAAAATAAGCATACTAACTATATACTTCATCAAAGTTTTCCCCATATTTTAATGTCAGAAAAAACATTTCAGCGGTCAAAGGTATTGTTTAGATTAGCTATTCTTCTAAAATGTTTATATTCATTTTAAGCATACAAATATATAAAATATAGGTATTGGACATTTGATACAACGAGTGGTATAATTGAAATATAAAAAGAGAGGAATGAATGTATTATGAAAAAACTATTCATATTTTTTCTTGCTTTTGCGCTTACTGCATTATCCTCAACGGGATGCAGCGCACAGAATATACAAGAGAATACAGAAGATATTAAAATTATTTTGACAATAAATAAGCCGACCATGATCGTAAATGATGAAGAAAGAAGTATTGATAATGATGGAACAGTTCCGATCATCGTCAACGACAGGACGCTTCTCCCCGTTAGAGCTGTAGTTGAAACTATGGGCGGAAAAGTAGAATGGAACGGAGATTCACGTACCGTTACTCTTACAAAAAACGAAGATACGATAGAACTTACGATCGACTCCGAAATTGCCCTTTTAAACGGTGAAGAAAAATATCTTGATACTGCTCCAACCATTATCAATGACAGAACAATGCTCCCTATTAGGCTTATCGCGGAAAGTTTTGGCTTTAATGTGGAATGGTATGAACAAACACAAGAAATAACCATTTCACAATCTTCATCAGACGAACCAAATACACCTGATTTGGAACAGACATCAACGTCAACTGATATGCCTGCATCCGACGAAAATTTGACAGAGGAAAATAATATGGAAAATACATTTTTTATTACGATCGGAGATAAAACGCTTACAGCAACCCTGTCGGATACCGTTGGTGCCGCTGCACTGAAGGATATGCTTTTAGAAGAACAAATTACGATCGATATGCGTGATTACGGCGGTTTTGAAAAGGTCGGAGCTCTTGGGCAAAATCTACCTGCCAACGATACACAGACGACAACTCAAGCCGGCGATATCGTACTCTATCAAGGCAACCAGATCGTCATTTTCTACGGCTCAAATTCCTGGAGTTATACACGCCTTGGGAACATTAATAACATCACACAGGCAGAATTAAAAGAAATTCTCGGCAACGGATCAGTTACTATAACTCTTTCAATTGATCAAAATAGTGACAACGAAAAAGGAAGTGAATAATATATTGATTATTTCAGCAAGTCTTCGTAAAAGAGGAAATCCCAAAACTCTTGTGACGATATTATACAAAGAAAAGAATTAAAGTCTGTGACATAAATTTTATTAGGAGATATAGAAATGCAGTTAAATGAATATTTGAATTATTTAAACAATGGTAAATATGTTGAAGCCGGTTCAGAAATACATCAATACATGACAAAGCTTAGCTTTGAAGCAATGAGAATAACATCTAAAATAAACAATGTTTATCATGAACCGGAAGAGCTACGCAGATTATTTTCCGAACTTATAGGTAAACCTGTTGATAAAGGCTTTGGCTTATTTCCGCCATTTACAACAGATTGTGGAAAAAATATAACGCTTGGCGAAAATGTTTTTATAAATTCCGGATGCCGTTTTCAGGATCAAGGCGGAATTATCATTGGAAACAGATGTTTGATCGGCCATAATGTAGTAATTGCAACTCTTAACCACGACTTAAATCCTGAGAGACGCCAAAGTCTTATCCCAAAACCCGTAAAAATAGGCTACAATGTTTGGATAGGTTCAAACTCAACCATTCTACCGGGTGTTACTATAGGTGATAATGCTGTTATAGGAGCAGGCTCTGTTGTAACAAAAGATGTGCCGGACAATATGATAGCAGCAGGCAATCCTGCGCGTGTTATCAAGTCAATTTATACGGTGAGTAACAAAGAATTATAACTTTTGCGATGTGACATACAGATGAACAATAAATTTTTTTAATGGGGACAAAAAAACACCTCCCTTCCACTGTAGATCACCGGGAACAAAAAAACTTCACCCTCCCCCAAAAAGCGGCAGCGGATATTCCTAATTCTTTTGTAACTCCCTGACTACTTTTTATATTTAATTTTGCTTAATAATTCTTAATTATAGCACGGCAAAAAATCAAAAGAAAAACGCATAACTGCTTGATTTTCAAGCTGTTATGCGTTCTTTTGATTTGGCGGAGAAGGAGGGATTTAAAAATGGTCTTTAAAACATACCATTTTCATCCCATCTTCCATAAATGGCTTTGTTATGCGGTTTTTAGTCACTACAATTATTTTTTACCGCATAGCATTTACTATGTTTTTATAACTTTAACGGACAAATAACGGACAAGATTATGATGTATCCCTGGAATGTTATTTGCTAAAATCAGAAATTTCTGTTTTCTTTATACTACATTACAATATTATCTGTCCAAAGCTCGCACTGTGTCATAACGGTCTGCACGGCATCCTCCATGCCTTCTGGCGGGTACTTATGCTTTTTTAACAGTTTTTTGATAAGCATACGCATTCTTGCTCTTGCGGACTCTCGTTTCTGCCAATCAATTGTTTTATTTTTACGTAGAGTGTCCGCAAGCTCTTTTGTAATGGCTATCAGCTCATCATTAGCATAAAAGTCTTTAATCGCCTGCGGTTTTGTCAGTGCGTCGTAAAAAGCAAGTTCTTCAGAAGTTAGCCCAAGCTTGTCTCCCTCTTGCTGTGCAGCTGTGATCTGCTTCGCTAGCTTCAACATTTCCTCTATAACTTCTTCGTTGGTCAGCATACCATTGAGATACGCGTTAAGAGAGCGCTGCATAATTTCGCTGAACTTTTCAGATTTAACAACATTCGTCCTGCGGTAAACCGACACTTGTTCAGCTATAAGCTTTTTCAGCAACTCTACTGCAAGATTCTTTTCTTTCATATTAGCGACTTCTTGAAGAAATTTCGGGTCAAACAGCGAAAACTCTTCCTTTATGTCTGAGAAAAGATTGATAACACCGTCACTCTTGATACTCTGTTTCAAAAGCTCATTTATTCTTGCATTCATTTCCGGCAGGGATATTTTTCTGCCTTCACCGGAATTTGTCAGTCTAAGTACAAGAACCCTTACAGCCTCAAAAAATGCCGCTTCAAATCTGTTTTCCTCATCAACTAAAGAAGAACAAAGTGATAATGCTTGATGCAGCATTAGCGCTTCTTTTACAAAAGAGTCTTTTTCTTCAACTTTTTCTCTGCCCATAATAAAGTTGACAGCACCGCTGATTGTTTTAGCTCTTTCAAGATCAGTGCCTGTTTTAAATTTAGAATAATCATATCCATGGAACTTATCGCGGCAAACAGATAACTTTTCCAAAAACTTTGGATAAGCAACTTTTGCAATATCGGTATCGCCGTAGTTCTTTTTATCACGTGATGTATAGTCATTCATCGCCTGCTTCAACGCTGTGGCAATTCCGACATAGTCGACAATAAGACCGCCTTCCTTATCACGAAATACCCTGTTTACCCGAGCTATAGCCTGCATAAGATTGTGACCTGCCATCGGCTTATAGACATACATTGTTGCAAGTGACGGTACATCAAAACCTGTAAGCCACATATCTACAACGATCGCTATTTTTAAAGGGCTGGTATTATCCTTGAATTTATTTGCCAGCTCCTCCTTGTAATGCTTGTTACCTATTATCTGCCGCCATTCTTCCGGGTCATTGTTACCCGATGTCATAACGACCGCTACTTTTTCAGTCCACCCTGGACGCAGTTCAAGAATGCGCTTGTAAATTTTCATAGCTATAGAACGAGAGTATGCAACAATCATCGCTTTACCTGTTAGAAGGTTCGCGCGGTTATTTTCGTAATGGTCAAGAATATCACTCACAAGGGAATTAATAGTATTCTCATTCCCGAGAACCGCTTCCATCTGTCCCAGCTCTCGCTTGCTTTTTTCAATAACTTTCTCGTCCGCGTTTTGAGCCATTATTTCATATTCCGTGTCAATCAGCTTTAAAGTTGTTTCATCAAGCTTAAGCTTAATAACACGGCTCTCATAATAGACCGGGCGTGTTGCTCCGTCTTCAACTGCCTGAGTCAT
>CALXSW010000067.1 GCA_944391255.1 uncultured Clostridia bacterium
TTAAAAAAAGTGCAAATAATATTCTACACATTTTTTGCTGTCGGTTGTCTATTAAGCTGGATAGGCTCTACATCAGAAAATGCTGTATTCTACTTTTTTTCAATAGGAATACTGATTGCAGATATGATATTTCATATTATATTTCACAGATGTCCTGAATGTAAAAGACATCTCCGCACTGATTTTGCGAAACACTGCAAGCACTGCGGTGCGGAGCTTTACGTTGATACAAACAATAAAGACACCGACTGATTTTACGGTGTCTTTTTTATGCACAGATCAAAGCTGTCTTTTATATTTTTATAATCAATAAAATGTATCGTATCCTCGTTTCCGTCATGGTCTTTCAGCTTGCGTGAGCTAAGCTCCGGCATATTGTCCGAAATCAGAACCACACTGCCGATCATAACTTTTCCGTCTGCGATGCGCGGCTCTTTGACAGATACAAAGCGCTCTGTTATATCATGCGCCTTATCGTCATTAAATTCATATAAATCACTGATTTTTACACAAATGTCGGATATTTCGAATTTACGTTCTATTTTTCTGATATGCTCGCTGTCATACGCTTTTGAAAATTCAATAATAAACATATTACCTGAATGGGCGAGGACATCGCCATGAAATTTTTTACCGGCGCTCTGAGGTATTCCGTCTATTACAGGCACGCTGTGACCGAGTGAGGAATTACATATATAGTCATAGCGCTTATCAGAAAAATATTCCCTTGTATATTCGCCCGCGCCGTAATCAGCCAAGATCTGACCGTCCTTTGACATCACGATAAAGCTGCCTATATCATTGTGGTTATGGCTTTCGCCGTTGTTTCCGGCTTTTGCTGCAAACATGAATTTTTCTCTTTTATTTATATACCATTTCGCGTCTTCAAAATATTTCTCACCAATGCCTTTTTCATATCCGCAGCATATATTATCGTCACTCCATAAAAAAGCGCGCGTCGCGCCCAGATATCTTCCGCAGTTATCCAAGCATCCCGTAAGAGCGATATCGGGAAGATAGACATCGCCGTATATACGTCTGTAAAAAGCGGCAATAGGAATATCATAGCTTTCATCTCTCGCGCAGTCGCTGAAGCTCACTGACACATTATTCCCAAATATCATATACTGCTGACATTTCGCTATATTTTTTATCTTATCACCACTAAAAAAATCAGCGCCGTACCGCTCCTTATACAGCTCGGCAAACGCCGTGAAATATCTGAAACCGTATTTCCAGTATCCGAGTCCCTCCGGACAAATGCCGTCATTTCCAAAACCGCCAAGGTATGAGTCCATAGCTCCCAAAATCCTTTTTTCAGCCGCCTTAAACTCATCGGGAAACTCATATATAAGCGCCATTCCAACGCAGCCGCCGCATACAGCTGACCAGTTGTTATCAAGCTTTTCCCAATGCTGTTCATTTTCCAAAAACGGTTCTGCTATGCGCCTTTTTATCTCATATCGTATCATTTCGTGAAGCTCATTCGGCACATCGCAGATACTGCATATTTCCGCAAGTGACTGAGCCGTTTCAGCGTTAAAAAGATCTATAACGCATTCCGGTCTTTCTGTGTTTTCCATGATATGCGCCGGCAGCGCCCATGTTCGTTCGGCGCAGGCAGAACGCATCACGCTTATCATGGTGTCATAATAATTTTTTTCTCCGTATATGAAATATAAAACAGCTGACGCGGTGAGCAGAGTCCTCTTTCTGAAATACACATTCTCATATTCCAGACGCGAGCCTGTCCTGTAAAATATATCAAACAGCTCATCTGTAATATCTGTATCCGACAATATCAGCTCGTCATATTTTGCCTTTAGCTCATTTATTATATATTTGAAATATTTGTTATTACTCGCGTTTTTAAATCTATTCATTATACTTATCTCCCGTATATTATAAAAAAAACAGTGTAACCAAACGATTACACTGTTCATGGTGCCGATGATCGGGGTCGAACCGATACGGATTTTACTCCACTGGATTTTGAGTCCAGCGCGTCTGCCAATTCCACCACATCGGCATGTCTAACCAACGAAATATATTATAGCATATAAGGCATGATATGTCAATACTTTTTTCAGTTTTTTTGTAAAATTTATAGACTTTTTTTGCTATATGTGGTACAATAAATTCAAATACTACTGGGAGGATAAACATGGACACATTGATAAGAGGCAACAGCATGGACGGAACTATACGCGTTTTTGTTGCCATAACAACTGACTTGGTAAAAGAAGCTCATAGAATACACAACACATCGGCTACCGCATCGGCGGCGCTTGGCAGACTCCTTACGGGAGCGGCTATAATGGGCGCTCAGCTCAAGAGCGATACCGACTCCACCACATTGCAGATAAACGGAGAAGGGCCGCTCGGAATGCTCGTTGCCGTAACAGACAGCGCGTCACATGTGCGCGGATATGTCACAAATCCGCAGGCGGATCTTCCGCTGAACGAAAAAACAGGCCACCTCGATGTTGGCGGCGCTGTAGGACCGGGATTTCTCAGCGTTGTAAGAGATCTCGGAATGAAAGAACCGTATATAGGCAGAACTCCGCTCGTAAGCGGCGAGATAGCGGAGGATATAACGTATTACTACGCAAAAAGCGAGCAGACGCCGACAGCTGTAGGACTTGGCGTTCTCGTTGACACAGATCTTTCGATAAAATGCGCCGGAGGATATATGATACAGCTGATGCCGGAGGCGACAGAGGAAACAGCCATACGTCTTACAGAAATAGTTGAGTCAGCGCCGCCTATCACAGATATGATAGAAAACGGCATGACTGCCGAGGACATTGCTTTTTATATAACACAGGGCTTTGATATGCTTCTCGACAACAACACTGCCGAACCGAAATACGAGTGCAAATGCTCACGCGCGCGCATGGAAAAGGCGCTTATCTCCATAGGCAAAAAGGAACTGCGCGAGATCATAGACGAGCAGGGCAGCGCTGAAATGACATGCCGGTTCTGCGACAACGTATATAAATTCACTAAAGAAGAACTTGAGGAGCTGTATAACAGCGCTGTATAAGGAAAGGGAGATATAATGGAAAAACAGGTCAAGGTCTATATAGTTGTTCCTTGCTATAATGAGGAAGAGGTTCTTCCGGACACATCTGAAAAACTGCTCGGGTTGATGGAATTTATGCGCCGAAAGGGCATAGCGTCTGAGGCGAGCCGGATAGTTTTCGTTGATGACGGGAGCAAGGACAAGACATGGAAAATAATAGAGGAACTGCAGGAGGCGAACCGCGATATACTCGGCATAAAGATGGCGCACAATATAGGCCATCAGAACGCGCTCTACGGCGGACTTATGACAGTGCGCCACGACTGCGACTGCGCTATATCGATAGACGCCGATCTGCAGGACGATATAAAGGTAATACCTGAAATGGTTGAAAAATATATCGACGGCTGTGAAATAGTTTACGGAGTGCGTAAAGAGAGGAAATCGGACACATTCTTTAAAAGAACGACCGCTCTCGGTTTCTATAAGCTAATGAAAATAATGGGCGTTGATATGGTTTATAATCATGCCGATTTCAGGCTTATGGGCAGCAAAGCGCTTGAGGCTTTTTCAGAATTTGAAGAGAGAAATATGTTCCTGCGCGGCATGGTGCCGCTTATCGGCTACAAGTCGGACTGCGTATATTACGACCGCGGCGAGCGTCTTGCCGGCGAGTCAAAATATCCGCTCAAAAAAATGCTTTCATTCGCGTTTGACGGAATTACATCATTTAGTATAAACCCTATCAGAACTATTTCTGTTATAGGCGTTATATCATGTATAATTGCCGTTATAATGGCGATATACGCTATAGTAGAAAAGATCGTCGGCAACACCGACAGCGGCTGGGCGTCACTCATGTGCTCCATATGGTTTATAGGCGGACTTCAGCTTCTCGGCATAGGACTTATAGGCGAATACATCGGTAAGATGTATAAAGAGGTAAAACGCCGCCCAAGATATATTGTTGAAAAATATATAGGCGACAGAAGATAAAAATAAAGCGGCAGCGTGATTTTTTCACCTGCCGCTTTATCTTTATTTTACTTCTTCTTTTTTCTTTTTGAACACGAAAAATCTCTGTCCTATATAATTGCATCCTACGAACAAGCATGAGCTTATGAACATCGAAATATTGTCCACTATCTTCTTTGAAAATCCCGATAAAATATGCGGAACAAATATATCAGCTATGCCGTATGAAATTATATAGCAAGCTATTATATTTATAATAAACTTCACAACAGAGCTTCCCGTATCGCCCTTTTTCCTGAACGTAAAATTCTTGTTCAGGAAAAAACTGACGGTGCTTCCGCAAATTATATTGAGCGCGAACGCTATGAATTTATTATCATTTATCAGATTATAGTACAGGTACATTACACCCATACCGACAGCCGTATTTATAAGTCCTACGACTATAAATTTCCAAAACGTTTCATTGAAAAAGCTTTTTAAAAATTCTTTCATCTGAAGATCCTTTCTGATATATATTTTATATCACAGCCAGAAAGCTATCATATGCTCTATACCGTAATAAAGCTCAGGATTTGTTGAAACGATCGCGTCCTCAGTGTGCGCAAATATCGACAGAAATGCCATTGCGATCGTTGCCGCCGTAAGCAGACCGGTTACATTTATAATATTCGCTGTTGAATTAGATGTGGTGACCGCTCTATTGTAAAGTGCAAATACAGTTATAACGCTTGCCATCATCATAAGCCATACAAAATCCATATAATATCTTGTCAGAAGTCCCGCCATCTGAGTGTCAGCAATCGTGATCATAAGCGTCATTATCATTCCGAACCAGATCATTCTGTGCGCACGCTTATCCTCGAACAGATCCTTTCTGAATATGCCATATATTCCTGTCAGCAGAATAGGGTAGAGCCATATCACGCCGCCCATAAGCTTTTCTGTAAGCGTCAATCCCTGATACGCGGTAGCCTTGTCAAAATCATGCAGGAACGGGAACAGAGCGTCTATTCTTACAGGCTGGAGGAGATATGTGAAAATTCCCAGTCCCGTTCTGCCCCATACAAATCCGCGCTGAGTCATATCATTCGTGGTGAGATTATAATTAGCGCCGAAATCAAACGGAGATCCGAACCGCGCGGCGTTATAGATCATAACAAGTATGCCCACTACCACGAATGGAACGCATACAGCCACCGTTTCTCGTATGCTTTTCTTTGAAAACAGTTCACGCGTCTTAAACGCCCTATTCCAAAACAGCATAACACCAAACACTGCCGCTATCAGAAACTGCGGTCTGCAAGCAGCAGTCAGCGCAACGCATAGCGAACCTACGCACATACGCCACGGTATCAATATCTCTTTGCCCTTCTTCGTGCTTCCCTCGGCGCTCAGCCAGAACGCTATTCCGAACACCGCAAGCACAAGAGCCATAAGCACCGGCACGAGATAAAAGTCAGGCTTATATGCCGCATACGTCAATGCCGGAGCGGCTGAAAAGACTACCGACATCATAATATACAGCGCGAACGGAGTCTTTTTAAACCATTTTCTGATCATCTCCCACAACAGGAACATGACGCCAATTATCAAAAGCACTCCGAGGATATATACAGCCATGTAGTTCGGAAGATCATTGCCCGTTATCAGGTTATACGGAAGGTACATCAGTATAACAGGCAGCGCTCCGAAATATACATAATATTTTCCGTCAAAATAAGCGTGATCCCATTTAAACTGGACATTCTCGGCATATCTTGCCGCGTAGTCATAAGGGTTTTCCATATTTTTAAGTTCCTCTGACGGCTCGTCCTCAAGATACAGATGTCCGCTCTTAAACGCGTCTGTAAGCTCGTAATACATCTGGTGATGCTCATACGTCTTATGCCAGTCTGTTATACCCGAGTTCCACTTTATCATACCGCCAAATATCACGCTCATTATTATTATAACAAGCGCCACCGATATCTGCTGATTAGTGCTGTGAAGATCGGTGATGAGCTTATACGCGCACGATCTCGGTCTTAGCGCGTATATCGCCATAAGTATAAGAGCGAATATAAATATTCTCGGCCATGAAATAATAAGCGGCACTTTCGCGTTCAGTATTACGTCCTCTATCTTAACTCCGACATTTGACTCTTTTTCGATTTTTATATTCATCGATCCGATCTCGCCGCTGAAATTGAGCGGTATATACTGGCTCGTTCTCGCGGCTGACGTGACAGTACGCTCCGGAGCTGACAGCATGCTTGAGGAATTGGCGCTGTCGTAAGCTGAAATAGTGACATTCAATATATCTGTTCTGTCATTTTCATTATCAAGTATGATACCGAGATATTTTACCTCTTTATTTATATCGTTTATCGTTATTGACGCGCTGCTTCCGCTTATAGTTCCGTCATCCTTTATGCCGGTCGCGCTCATTTCTTCCACTCTGACATTTTCACTTCCGACAGAGCTTATCCACTTGTAGTTGAAGACAAATATCTCGCATAAAAACGAAAAGACGAGCAGCATTAAAAATACAACGCCATATTTTTTTGCCGTTTCCTGTTTCAGAAACTCAGCAAAGCTTTTCAGTTTGCTCATTTATTTTTACCTCCAACAAATACTTTTTTGAGATCCTTTTTCCAGAATTTACGATTCAGCGCGTACGCTATAACCGCGAGCAGCGTAAGATCCGTAACGATACAGCCTATCTTAAACGACATCTTGCCTGTATATTTTACGGTAAAGCCGCTTATGCCGCTCTCCACGTTTACGCGTACGACATTGTTATCGCCGCATACGACCTCAAGCTTTTCGCCTGTATCGCTTTTCGCGCTGTATCCCGGATAATACAGCAGCGGAACCTCAACGTATCCGTCATCTGAAACGTTCGAAATATCCACCTTTATCGTCGTTCCGCTCTTTTCATATGAATCAACATCGGCGCCTGACGCCTCATAATTATTAGCTTTAAGCGCGTCTATATCTGTTCCGTATATAAAATACTCATCGTCCCAGCCTGACGCTCCGTCAGTGTACGGCGCCTGTCCCTTGTTAACGTTCGCATTATACGTTGTCGAATACGCCGAGCCAAAAAATACAAATGACACGGCGCATATAAAGCACGCTGCGCCGCAGACTATTTTTTTCACCTTTTCCCCGTTCGCATATGCTAAAACGACAGCGGACGACACTATACATATCATAGGCGTTGCGAGTGAAAGGAATCTCCACGGCATTCTTATCGTTCCAGCTATACCGTTTATCAGCTTTGATTTCTGCAGCAGCTCTGACGGGAACAGAGTAGTTGTCATAAACAATATAAAT
>CALXSW010000068.1 GCA_944391255.1 uncultured Clostridia bacterium
GCAAGATAAAACAGATATGCAAGACTTTCATTGCTTATTATATACGCAAATCCCACAAACAGATCATCATCAAATGCCACAAGGAAATCGCCGTTCGCCTTTTTCGCGTTTCTCATCATCAGCCAGAACGGGGCGCGCTCCTCCTTTGGAAATGATCTTTTGTACAGCTCTTTTATCTCTCTGTACTCCTTCATATTTTTGCTCAGCTTTTTAAAGCTTATGCCCATTTATATTACCTCCACATCGTGTTATGTATTAAAGTCGTATTATACCAGCTTATATCCGACTCCCCAGACCGTTTCAATGAACTTATCGCCGTTTACGCATATCTTATCTCTTATTCTCTGTATATGCACCGCCACAGTAGACGCGTCGCCTATAGCGTCCATTCCCCATATCCTGTCAAACAACCTATCCTTTGAAAAAGCTCTGTTCTTATTCTCGGCTAAAAATAAAAGCAGATCAAATTCCTTTGCTGTCATCGTAACGAGCTTGCCGTCAAGCTTTACAGTATGCTCGTCCACGTCTATTTCAAGTCCTCTTATTTTTATAACGGCGCTTTGCGGCATCGTGAGTATCTCATGGCGCGATATGTGCGCTTTTACGCGCGCTACAAGCTCATTCGGACTGAACGGCTTTGTCATATAATCATCAGCGCCCAAACCCAAGCCGCGTATCTTGTCTATATCATCGCCCTTTGCAGATAGAAATATCACGGGCGTCTGTTTCTTTTTTCTTATCTCCGAAATTATCGCAAATCCGTCAAGTCCCGGAAGCATTATATCTATTATAAATAAGCTGTAATCATTTTCAAGAGCTTTTTTTAATCCGGAGTCACCTCTATCCTCTATATCACACGAAAATCCGTTTATCTCAAGATAGTCGCGCTCAAGCTCCGCTATCTCCTTGTCATCTTCTATTATTAGGATCCTTTTCATACTTATGACCATTACTTCCTTTCATAAAACCCAATTTAAATTAAAACCGTTCAGATCGTGCGAGTGCGCGAGCGAGTCTGTACTTTGTGTACGCGAGTGAGCGCTCCCGTGCGAGATGGGCGGTTTTTATTCAAACTTTAGACAAAGGCAGGCATACAGTTGCTATGGTCCCCTTGTTTTCACCGTCGCTCCTGAGCCACAGCTTTCCGCCGTGCTTTTCGGTTATCTGCTTGGCTATGCCCAAGCCAAGACCATTGCCCTTTATCTGCGACGTTCTCGACTTGTCCGTTCTGTAAAAGCTGTCGAAAACCTTTTTTATCTCGTTCTGATTTATACCCATGCCGTCATCCTCTATAATGGCATACGCGTATCCCGAATCAGCAAAGCATCTCACCGACAGCTTTTTGCTCTCTTTCCTGCGATACTTCAACGAATTGTCTATAATATTATTGAACACCCGTCTGATTTTTTCAGCGTCTATCATCACATTAAGCTCCGATTCGCCAAGATCGATCTCAGTCTCTATGCCGGCGTTTTCAATATCTAACCTATAGCCGTCAAGTATCTCAAAAACAAGATCGCGAAGATCAACACATTTCATATCAAAAGCCAGTTCTGAAACTTCCAGCTTTGCAAACATGGAAAGGTTTGACACAAGCTCCTCCACAACTCCGGCTTTTGAGCGTATTGTTTCAAGATATTTGCTCATTTTCTCGGGAGTGTCGGCTACTCCGTCATTTATCCCGTCTATATACCCCTTTATAGATGTTATAGGTGTTTTAAGGTCGTGCGAAATATTTGCTATAAGCATATTTCTTTCACGTTTCAGCTCCTCCTCCTTTGCGCGCGATGCTATAAGAGCGCGGCGCATTGAGTCAAATGCCTCACACATATCGTTCAGCTCGTCATATTCACTGCCTATTACCTCAAAATTGAGATCACCGTTCCTTATCGTATACATATTATCACAGAGCTTGTTTATCGTCTGCTCAAGATGGGAAACCATTTTTTTCGTTATAACTGTAGTTGTGACCGCGCCTATCGCTATTCCTATTGCCGCCCACACTATAACATATATAATAGCAAGCGGATTGCTCGAAAAGAATTTGCCTATAGCGCTCGTAAGCACAAGCGGATTCAAAAGCGCGGTGCGGCTCATGTACAGCTGTTCAACAGGAAATTTCATAACAAATATGATTATAAAAATAACCGTAAGAACACCTATAAGCAATATAGGTGTGAGCAGCAATATAAAATTGTAAAACGCAAATTTCTGACGTATTTTCATAACCTTACCGCTCCTATTCTTATATCTGTTTTTATTATACACCAAAAATAATATTTTGTCCATGTTTTATAGTTAAATTGTAATCACAAAAAACTGTCCTCTATTCATTGAAGACAGTCTTTGATCAGTTAAATATTTTCATTAAAAAGCTATATAGCAGAGCGTTTGTATACATCACTGCTCCAACGAACACAACCGCTGATATCATCATAATTATGCTGTTTATTATAACATCTATCCAATTACTGCACTTTAACATACAAAGTTTCTTTGCTACAAAAAAAATTATGATCTGTATAATTATATCAGAGATCAAAATATATAACTCTGAAAACAGCAAGTTAATTTTCATAGATATTATTGAATATGATATCCCTAAAACAATTGATGAAATTAAGAAAAAGCATAACGGCACTATAATATATTTTATCTGTAAGAAAAATTTTTTCATAATATTTTAACGCCTTCCCCAAATACTTCTATATTGTATTTTAAACCACTATTTTTTATGATCCTTTGTCGACACAGAGATCGCCTGCCCGGCTTAAAGCGGCAGGCAGACGATCCCCATCAGTGTCCATTCTACCTAATCAAATTAAAAGTTCCTTTTTTCAAATAATATATATGATACTGAATAAAGTATCAATATACTTCCGAATAATATGCCAAGCTTGCACATGAGCATTGTGAACGGAAGCGGCGTTCCTATTATAAGCGCGTGAAGCTTTGCTATTGATGTGAACAGGAACGCGTCCGCTCCCGAAACATAGATACCGGCATACTTCATAACGGCATACAAAGCAAGACAAAGCAATGTTGCCGATACCGGAGATCTTAACAATACATTTATAATTATACCTAAAAATACGATCCCAATAAGCGGAATAATGTCAATTACATACGCCAGAAATATCAACGGCGCGTTTGCCGGTGAAACACCGTTTATAGTCTGTATTATCATGTTTACTATGTACATGACAATAAGTGATCCCACTCCCACAGTTAAAGCGGCTGCCGCCTTTACGGTGAGAAGATTGAATCTGTTTACCGGCTGCATAAGACAGCTTTTCATCGTGTCTGACGCGTATTCATTCGTGAACAGGTCGCTTACAGCTATAAACAATATAAGCGGCACAATGATCTCAACTGAAATAGGAAGCATCTCCATCGCTATTGACGAACGTATATTAAATGTTCCGCCTGATAGTTTGGCTATAAGCACCGATCCTCCAAATCTCAATACGCTTATAAGTATACCTATTATCGTGATCACATAATACTTTTTCTTATTAAGCAGCTTGAAAAGCTCCTTTTCATACGCGAACATCAATGCGTTCATATACTTCCCCTTCTTTCCCTTATTTTATCAAGGAAATAATCCTCCATCGACGGATACAGCTTTAATATATTCTCTGTGTCGTCATATGATATGATCTCCCCTTCATGTATGACAGCCGTTTTTGTGCTGAGCTTTTCTATCTCTGACGCGATGTGGCTTGATATTATGAATGTCGTTCCGTATTCTCTGTTTATTTTCTTTATATACTCTCGTATCTCAACAACGCCTTCAATATCAAGTCCGTTCACCGGCTCGTCTAATATTACAAGCTTTGGATTCCCGAGCAGCGCAGCCGCAATGCCAAGCCGCTGCTTCATTCCGAGTGAAAATCTGCCGGCTTTTTCATGCTTATATCCGCTCAGATGCACCATTTCGAGGACTCTGTCTATATCCTTTATATCCTTTTTATTCCTTGCAGCAAGATATAAATTATGATACGCCGACATATCCTTATATATCACCGGCGCCTCGATCAAAGCGCCTGTTTCTGCCATGATCCTTTCAAAATTATCATAGTAATCCATACCATCGACCGTTATTTTCC
>CALXSW010000069.1 GCA_944391255.1 uncultured Clostridia bacterium
TTATTTCATTATAATATCATGTCTTGCAGGTCCGTTTGAAACTATCTTGATCGGAACCTCAAGCTCTTTTTCTATAAATTCAATGTAGTTTCTGCAGTTTTCCGGCAGATCTTCATACTTCTTTATACCTCTTATATCTGTCTTCCAACCCGGCAGAACCTTTAATACAGGCTTAGCCTTTTCGAGTTTACCTGTTGTCGGGAAGTCACGAGTTACCTCGCCGTCGATCTCATAGCCGACACATACAGGTATCTCATCAAGGTATCCCAATACGTCAAGTACAGTAAATGCCACTGCTGTAGTTCCCTGCACCATGCAGCCATAACGCGAAGCGACACAGTCGAACCAACCCATTCTTCTCGGACGACCTGTTGTAGCGCCGTATTCGCCGCCGTCACCGCCTCTGCGTCTGAGCTCGTCTGCTTCTTCTCCAAATATCTCTGAAACAAATGCGCCCGCACCTACAGCTGATGAATATGCCTTAACAACTGTTATTATTTCCTTTATCTCATATGGAGGCACACATGCGCCTATAGCGCCGTAGCCTGCGAGAGTAGATGAAGATGTTGTCATAGGATATATACCAAAATCAGGATCTTTCAATGAACCGAGCTGGCCTTCAAGAAGTATTGTCTTTCCTGACTTAACAGCTTCATGCATAAACTTTACTGAGTCAATTACATATGGCTTTATCATCTCACCATATGAACGCAGTGTCTTATAAAGCTCGTCAGCGTCAATAGCCGGCTTATGGTATACATGCTCAAGGATAAGATTCTTTATTTCAAGCACATTCTTTATTTTCTCCATCAGCTCTTCCTCTTGGAACAGCTCCCATACCTGGAAACCGATCTTTGAGAACTTATCTGAGAAGAACGGAGCTATACCTGACTTTGTAGAACCAAACTGTCTATCTGAAAGTCTTTCTTCCTCAAATTTATCAAAATCCTTATGATAAGGCATAAGTACCTGAGCGCGCTCTGATACTACTATATTCGGACGTGGCACACCCTTTGAAACTACATCCTCGATCTCCTTTATAAGCTGAGGAATATCAAGAGCAACACCGTTTCCTATCATGTTTGTCACATTCTGATTAAAGGATCCCGATGGGAGAAGATGAAGCGCGAATTTGCCATAGTCATTTACTATTGTGTGACCGGCATTTGCACCGCCCTGAAAACGTACAACTATATCCGCATCCTCGGCGAGCATATCTGTGATCTTGCCCTTACCTTCATCGCCCCAGCAAGCGCCTACTACTGCTTTTACCATTTAATTCAATTCCTTTCTACAATTATCATTAAACGTTAATTTCAACCTCAACGCCCAATAAATCCTTATTTTTCTCTATAATAGGATAAACGACCTCAGAGAGGAAATCCTCCACCTGTCTTGGTGAGCGTCCAACAAAGTTTTCAGGCTTCATAACAGCGTTTATCTCATCAAGAGTAAGACCAAACGCCGGATCATTAGCTATAAGCTCAGCAAGATTATTTTCCTTGCCTTCTACCTTTACGTTTCTTCCCGCTTCCATGGAATAGCGTCTTATAAGCTCATGAAGCTCCTGTCTGTCTCCGCCCTTCTTTACAGCGTCCATCATTATATTCTCTGTAGCCATAAACGGTATCTCAGCCATAAACTGCTTTGTTATGACCTTGTCATATACAACAAGACCGTCTACAACATTTATATATAAGCTCAAAATAGCATCTACCGCAAGGAATGCCTCCGGAACACTTATTCTCTTATTTGCGCTGTCATCAAGAGTTCTTTCAAACCACTGTGTTGACGCTGTTATAGCAGGATTTAAAGCATCCACTATAACATATCTTGCAAGTGAGCCGATCCTCTCGCTTCTCATAGGATTTCTCTTATAAGCCATTGCAGATGAACCTATCTGAGATTTTTCAAAAGGCTCTTCTATCTGCTTGAGATGCTGAAGCAAACGTATATCATTTGAGAATTTATATGCGCTCTGAGCTATTCCGCTCAATACATTAAGCATCTGAGTGTCGAGCTTTCTCGGATATGTCTGACCGCTTACAGGGAATGTTGAGGCATATCCCATCTTTTCAGCTATCTTTTTATCAAGCTCCTTACATTTCTCATGATCACCGTCAAACAGCTCCATAAAGCTTGCCTGTGTGCCTGTTGTTCCCTTACAGCCAAGAAGAATAGCCTTTGAAAGCTGATACTCGACATCTTGAAGATCCATTACAAGCTCCTGCAGCCACAATGTAGCGCGCTTTCCGACAGTTGTCGGCTGAGCCGGCTGAAAATGTGTAAATGCGAGACATGGCAGATCCTTGTATTTATCAGCAAATTTTGCAAGCTCATTTATAAGACAAACGAGCTTTTTCTTTACAAGCTGCATCGCCTCTGTCATTATGATTATATCTGTGTTATCACCCACATAGCAGCTTGTCGCTCCAAGATGAATGATCGGCTTAGCCTTTGGGCAAAGCGTTCCGTACGCGTATACATGCGCCATAACATCGTGACGCACTTCTTTTTCGCGCGCTTTTGCGACATCATAGTTTATATCATAGATATGCTCTTTCATTTCCGCTATCTGTTCATCTGTGATGTCAAGGCCCAGTTCCTTTTCAGCCTCAGCAAGAGCTATCCAAAGCTTACGCCATGTTGAAAACTTCTTGTCCGGTGAAAAGATATACTGCATCTCCTTTGAAGCGTAGCGCGAATTTAACGGGCTTTCGTATGTATCTGTTGCCATCGGTTAATTCTCCTTTTAAAATTCTGTATATTGCCATAGATCTCATGGCAGCGCTTTATTTTTTCACGCAATACAGACGGATACTTATATTGATCCGTCTGCGTAAAAAACCTTATCAGTCGATAAGACCTATTCTCTTTGCAACTTCGATGTATGCTTCCTCAACATCGCCGAGGTCACGGCGGAATCTGTCCTTATCAAGCTTTGCATGTGTTGTAGCATCCCACAAACGGCATGTGTCAGGTGAGATCTCATCAGCAAGGATTATCTGTCCGTCTGATGTCTTACCAAACTCGATCTTAAAGTCTACCAATTCTATGTTTACCTTTGCGAAGAACGCCTTGAGGAAATCATTTACCTTAAATGTAAGATCTGCTATTGTATCAAGATCTTCCTTAGTAGCAGCGCCTATAGCTGTTATATGATAATCGTTGATCATTGGATCATCAAGATCATCATTCTTCAAGCAGTATTCCAAAGTAGCGTTATTAAGTACAGTTCCTTCCTCTACGCCAAAACGCTTTGAGAAGCTGCCTGCTGCGATATTTCTTATTATTACCTCAAGAGGAATAATCGTAACCTTCTTAACGACTGTTTCACGGTCTGAAAGCTCTTCCACAAAGTGAGTTGGAATGCCTTCCTTTTCCATGAGTGACATAAGATAGTTTGACATTCTGTTGTTTATGATACCCTTGCCGGCAATTGAACCCTTCTTCTTGCCGTTGAATGCTGTAGCATCGTCCTTATAATCAACAATATAAAGGTTTTCATCTTCTGTTTTATATACCTTTTTTGCCTTACCCTCATAGAGCATTTCTTTCTTTTCCATTGTTACTCATTCCTTTCAACACAATATGTTTTAAACATAACATTACATACATTATTATATATCAAAACTCTTATAAAATCAAGAAAAATTTATAAAGTTCTTTACCTATTTTATTATTTATGCTATAATACACATATCAAACCTAAAAAAAAACTTCTAAATTGTTAATTTATAAACGAAAGGCATGATTTTTATGATATACAGCGAGGATATAAACAAAATATGCGCATTATGTCAGAACGCGGATTTTATTGACGGTGATGAGGAGTCGATGCACTGCCGTATAAAGAATGTAAATGTTTATAAAACGCACGGCGACTGCGGCAAGTTTGTATATGACATTTTTAAAAA
>CALXSW010000070.1 GCA_944391255.1 uncultured Clostridia bacterium
CTGCACACTGCTTTACAGAGCTATTGAGTCTAAAAACGGTAATCTAACTCTCACATGGGAGGATCTTGGTGTTCAGCTTTCATATACTCCTCTTATCTCGCCTACAAAAACGACTGTTGAGTCGGCAAAAGCATGGGCAAAAGCGAAGGGAGCTACAGATCTGTTTATAGCGGCAGCCGATTACTATTGGTATTACGGAAATCTCACAGGCATATGTCCTGAAATACTATATGCTCAGGCCGCAAAGGAAACGGCATACGGAAGATACGGCGGCGCCGTTACTCCCGATATGAATAACTTTGCCGGCATTAAAACAGCAACCGCTACCGGTGACACAAGAGAAGACCATGAGTCTTTCGCGACACAGGAGGACGGAGTAAGGGCGCATTTTAACCATATGTCGGCATATGTCGGGCTCGCTCCGATCGGTGAAGTGCATCAAAGATATTACACTGTAAGCTCTATTTCATGGGCGGGTACAGTAAAATACGCTGAGGAGCTTGGCGGAAAATGGTGTCCTGATCTATATTACGGTATAGCTATTATTAAGGATATGGTTTCACAGATGTATAGCTATTAAAAAATACGGCCGCATAGATGTGGTAGGATTTCCCTATGCGGCTTTTTTGCGTAAAGCTCTAATATGATTGTTAAATATCTTTTATTGTATAATCTATATTATAGCGTACATATCTTAAGGAGGACATAACAGTAAAAGAACTATCTTGAGTACACCTTTATCTTTAGTATACTCAAAAAATTCTTAATAAAAATATTTGCAATACTGTGAAAAGGCGGCATGTGTGACACCATGCCGCCTTAATATTTTATCAATCTCTCTGCTGAATATCATTCGCACAATTCCGTCATTTTGTCCACTATCATCGGAACATAATATTCCTCGCAGCAAACAACATTCGGATGTGAACCTGCTCCATTGATGATATATTTAGCCATTTGCTCCGGATCTCTCGTATCAAGGTCGCAGTCATTAAACATGTCAACCACCTCTACTCCCCACTTCTCACACATTTCTACAGCTAAATCATGCAATTGAGTCTGGATCTCAAAATCTCTTGCACCTGATTTATGGATCGTAACATATACGATTTTGCTGTTCGGCCATTTATTTTTCATCGTGTAAAGTATTTCTTCAAATGCTCCGCAGAATGTTGTATTGTCAAAGCTTTCCGCGCCGCTGCCCTGTATTACGCCTAAATGCTGTGTAACGTCCGGATTCGATCCGCTGCTGTTAAAGCTGTCGCTTGCAGCCGGTCCATACGCGTCATTTGTGTATCCGTCAAACACTATAAAGTCAGGTTCTTCTGAAGACGCCCCGCCTACCTGAGCTATAATATCGTTTCCGCTGTCCATGACCGTCGCGCCGTTTTTAGCGTATTTTGTAAGACTCATGCTATATTTGTTCGCAATAAGATTCATAAAAGCATTACCCGGCGCATTATGACCGTATACGATACTGTCGCCAAATGCATAGACAGATCTGTAATTAAGCGCGCTTTGTATTTCAGGCTCTGCGGGTACGCCATCACCTGTTATAGATATTCTCAGATTATCAACGCATACATTACCGTTTCCGCTCGCAGCGCGCACATACATCGAACCTATATTGTCATCAACACTTGAACTATAGAAGCTTATATCATTCAACTCTGCGCTGTATCCTTTGTCATTTGTCAGCTTTACAGTCACCTTTTTTGACACAAAATCAGCATCAGCCTCAAGATGTACCCAGTCGCCTATCAGACCAGTGCTTATGCTCTCTCCGTTTACAAGGAACGACGCGCTGCTCTTCTTATGAACAAGACCTATTATATGTCCGGCGGAATTTTCAAAACCATAGCTTATCTTATTGCTGCTGAATGACGGTGATGAATTTCCTATTGAGAACTGGCTGTCGCCTGTTATACTTGACGGGCTGAATTTCAGATCCGCCTCTATCTTTACCGTCTTACCCTCACAATTGATCTCATCAAATGTTGTATATGATCCCACCGAGCTTCCCGATGTACATGAATAGCTGAGATATTTGCTGTTATCATTGGCTGTTGTCAAGTTGTATGTTCCGCTGCCGTGTGTCCATACGTTATTATTTACTTCATAATTCTCAAAATCCTCATAATAATCGTACTGACCGGAAAGATTGAATACTAATGTCATTTCTGTATCAGCTGTAAGTTCCGTTTTTGTCTGTGACTTTGATTCGTTGAATTGATACAGATCTATTTTCCCCTCGTCATTTTCTACAGTGAAATCAGCTGTCATTTCATTAGGGATAGTATATATGTCACCTACATATACATCTTCATCAACAACAGTATCCTCCTTTAAGGAGTTGCCCTCCTCGTCCACATATTTAATTGTCACCCTTGCAGGCGTTAAATCTGTATCGGATACCATTTCCACATTGACTGTCTTTGACGCTAAAGCCGGAGTAAGCTCAAGCGTCATTTGCGCTGTACGGTATCCGCCGGCTGATGTAGTTATAATATAATCTCCCTCGCACAGCATATAATTACCGTCATTGTTTGGAGTTATTTCTGCATTTGTAAGCGCGTCAGTCACTGTTATAACAGCATTCTCTATAACATCGGCAATATCTGATTTGCTTACGGCTTTTATCGTGATCTCATACTGAGGCGCTGTCTGGGTAGAAACCGTCACGTCATCAACAAGACTCGCCCTTTCATCATACACGTGATTTGAGCTGAAAGCGATCGTTCCTATATTATTTGCAGTATCTCCCAGCTTTCCCGAAAATTCTGCCGTGCCTTTGCTTGATGAAACTGTTATATATGCTCTGCCCGCTCCAAAATCAAATACATTCTTATAATGTGTGGCGCCGTTTGCCTCCGCTGAATTATTTGCGCGAGATACAGCATCAGAAAGCTCTGTATAGCTTATGAGCATCTCATTGCCGCCTATCATAACACTTGCGTTTGAGGACGGATCATACGCGCACAGCTTTACAGCTGCAAGTTCCTTTCCGTTTGAATCGCTTATTGAATATGATGTCGATTTACCGCTGTTTCTTCCATAATAAATATCAAACTCAACCGTGACTGTTCCGCCTTGTGACACAGTAACCGGATCAGAATATGTCACAGCCGCGTTTCCTGCCGATGTGCTGTTCAGTTTTATTCTGCCGTCAGCAAGCGATGCTCCGCCGCTTACTGTAAATTGATCATTTCCGGCGTCATCTGTAAGCGAGTCATTAAAACTCCATTTATTCAGCTTTTCTCTTACTCCATCATTATCCGGAGTAATATTTATTATTGTGTTTTTCACTTCGTCTATCGTTTCTTCTCCTGAAATACCTGTCCTTATGTAATATACTCCATCAGTATTTCCGGCAAACGGAATATATTTATATGAATCTGATGTAATGTCTTCACCGTATAAATATTTTATATTCTCAGCCGAAATATCTTCAGTGATCTCACGATCCGCAATCAATGTTATTGATTTTTTACCTATGTAATTGCTAAGATCTGCTTTAATTGCAATGCTGTCCGTTTCTGCTTCAGTAACGATTGTTCCGAATTTTTTATAAGGCGCTATAAGCTGCATATTTATAAAGCTGTCAAATACAGTCACCGCATATGCTGTTGTTTCTGCCGTCAGCTCCACACTTACTGGAATATTTATCTCGCTGTTTACAGCTGTTTCTGACAGATCCGCTTTTGCAAAGCCAACTGCTGTCATATTGCCCTTAGCGTCATAGCCTGTTACCACGGCAATGGCGCTGTCATAATTATCTGTCAGCTTGATCAACGGTATATCTATATTATCCGTATCTGTTAGTCTAACATTTCCGATAAGAATATCAGGTTCATACAGCTTTTCAATATCAGCTTCCGCTGCTTCATCAGTATATAGAGGTATTTCCTCCATAACGGTGTTATATGTGGTATTATAGCTTTCAGGCGCTCCGAAATATGATTCGGTAACCTCAGTTCCATGAGTCAATACTATCTTATCTATTACAACACCCGGCGACACATTATACAGCTTTAATGTATGCTTGCCGCTTTCCGAGACATTTACAGTTGTTCTCAGCTTTTGAGTATTGTCAAGAACACCTCTTGCCCATGCGTCCGCCTTGTTCTGACTTCCTGAATATACACTTGTCCCCTTCAATATCTCCGGCTCGCTATCATCTATACCAACTGCAAACCTCATATTATTTCGCTCGTTCAATGTAGGCATTCTGTATACGTCAAGCGTGTATGTGCCGCTGTTTTCAAAATATATGTCATACTCAAGATAAGCGGAATTTGATGCGCCAGGATCCTCAATATTATCAGCCTTATCTGGATATGCTTTCACGCTGTCACCGCTTCTTCCGAAATCCTTTTCTGTTTTCCATTCGTATATACCGTTTGAAACAGCGTTTGAATAATTCTCAGCCTCTATTGAAACTGTTCCGCCTGCTTCAATATACATTTTTTCATCAGACGGCACTTCCGGGTTAGAAACATTTACTGTAATCTCCTTAGTGTCCACCGTCATAGCTCCCATCTTCTGCGATACCGTTATAACCGCTGTTGAATTGCCCGAAGGGATCTGCTTAGTTTTATCAAGACTTACATAAACTCTGTCGCTTCCATTTACCGTTCCTGATATCTTGCTGAAGCTGATATAATCAGCATCTGACGTTACAGTATAATCAAATACGCCATAGCCCTGATTGATAATATCAATAAATTTATTATATGTATCATATACTGAAAGATCTATGATCCTTTCATCATCAAGAGATGTCTGCGAATCAACCGCGACAGCGAGAGCTGTATAATCAAGCGAGGTCGGCTTGCTTGCGTTAAGCTCCGTTGTTATATGAGCGTCACAGCCTTGAAGCTTTGACGGATTTATATTCATGATATTATTCCATTTTCCGTCACGGAGTGAATT
>CALXSW010000071.1 GCA_944391255.1 uncultured Clostridia bacterium
TGCCCATACCAAGGCAAAACAAGAATAATATCGCATACGCAGCTATCACGACCAATGTTTTTACTCTTATCGCGCTATTGACACGCGCCTTTAACTCCGCCATAAATACCCTCCTTTACCTAAAAAGGGGCTGTAGCAAAATGCACAGACCACATAAAGCGAAAAGGGCAAAGCAGATAAGCCATTTTTGCAGCTTTCTACTGTTAATAGTTGAGGTAGAAATTTTCATAAATGAAAATTTCAGCATTAAATCGCTTTATGTTACAAACGAAACTCACCTCTCGCCGTACCAACGTACGCCTTCGGGCAAAGGGGAGGCTTCGCCTTCCCCTTCGTTTCGTCCGTTCTGCACTATTTTGCTAAAGCCCCACGGATCTGCTGTAAACTCGCTGAGTTTTACAACAGTCTCTTCAAAGAAATCAATATAAACGTCTTCCGCAATAGAATGAATCAGCGTATGATCCCTCTTCAATCGACTGATATTCAACCACTGCCCCAGTATAAGGAGCGTGGATCATCATTCCATCGCCAACATATATTCCCACATGATGAACATCGCCATTTTTCGCAAAGAACACAAGATCACCCGGCTGAAGATCTTCTTTTGTCACCTCAACACCTTCATTCACCTGAGTATATGTAACTCTGCTTATATCAATACCAAGCGATTTATACACATATTGAACAAGACCTGAACAGTCAAAGCCATCCGGAGTAGTTCCGCCCCATATATATGGAACGCCCAAATACTTCTCAGCTTCTTTCACTATTGCACTGCCTTTTTCTCCGTCATATATCTGTTTTCCGTCTATAGATATATTTCCGGACGGATCAACATACTGGACCTCATCTGATTTCACAGTCTGCAGCTTATCTGAACCCTCAAAATACTCGACCTTATTTTGGAGCTTTGAGAGCTGCTCATAATAATTTACATTTTTTACCTGTTTTTCTGTTATTTTCTTTCGCTTCACAGTAACAGTATTTCCATTCTGATCGACCGTTTCAACATCAACTATATCTTCATCGTAGAAATACAGAAGTCCCATTTCCTCATCCTCATATATAGGATAAAATTTTTCTCCAGGCTCTAAGATATATTCAGTTATCACTGGCTGAGGCAACTTCACCGTTACAGCGATACCCTTTTGGAGCTTGATCACCTCCGGATCACCTCTTCTTACAGCTGAAACATATATATAGTAGCTGCCCGGAGCCATATTTTCAATTTCTGCGCTGTTTGCATCCATCACTTTTTCAGATAATACAAGCTTGCCCTCTGAATCATATATATCTATTACGAAATCATGGAACTTTTCACACTCCCACTCAACCGTAACACTGTCGTCATCTATAGTCTGATCTTCAACAGGGCTGATAACTGAAAGATCATTCTCATCTACTTCTCCGTATTTTACCATGATCTCTTCAGCGTCATTTACAGATCTTGAAGTAAGTGAGCTTACAGTTATTATATAATCTTTTCCGTTTTCAAATAACTCACTATCAAATGATATTTTTGTATCAGCGGTCTTAATGTAGCTGTTTACTATATACTTCTCATCTTCAACAGAAAATATTTTTACAGCATATTCATCGGACACGCTTTTTTCAAGCTCTATAACACAATCCTCGCCTGCCGGAATGACTGCCTCGTTTACCGGATTTAAAATCACCGGAGCTTCATCGTATTCAATGCTGTTTTCATCCTCCTGCTGGTCAAACTCAACTTCAGCTTTATCTCCTGACTCAGTTCTTGCAGCTCTGCTTGCCGTTGTGACAATATCGCCAAACGATATATATTCATCATCTTTTTTCTCGCTTGCTGATGCCGCTTCAGCCGAAACTCCCATCATGATAGCCTCAGAAGGCTCTCGAGTACTTTCAAGCTCCGCTCTGCTCGCTTTTTCAACTATCATACTCATCATTGTATGATAGCCCTCTATAGTATCCGCACCTATAGCTATTACATTCGCATCATCATCAAAAACTTCGCTTCCGCCTTCAACAAGCTTCTTATATATACCAAATACATCGTAGCCTGATTCGTGTATAGCGCCGTCCTGTTCATGAGAAACAGAATTGTTCTGTGACAGGCTCTTATATTTTGCCTGCTTTGCCATTTCCGAAGCTTCATCCCATTTTGTTTCAGAAAGCTTCAGCACATCAAGAGAATTCTTTACTCTGTCAGCATTTATTATATCAACCAGCTCCGCGGCTCTCACGTTTCCGTCTATCTCGCTGCTCTCCAGGATCTTATCCTGAGTGTTGAACATAACACCGTCTATCTTGCCGTCTTTTTCAAAAAACCTATAATCCTGATCATTCTGATATTTATATGTCTTTGTAAAGCTGTCTCCTATTTTTATATCGCCCATAGAAAAAGCATTGCTGTTACTAAAGAACGCGCATATTCTTCCATTATCAACGCCAACCATCATGAACTTTGAATAGTCATTATTGTAGACATACCAGTCAAAGCCATAATCGCTTTCATCGATCCTGTCAGGCTCACCTACTTCTGATATAACGCTGTTTATATTCGCGCCGATAACAACGTTCACATCAGGCGATCCAAATGAAATATCCTGCATAAATTCATCATACAGCACGTCGACAAGTATTTTACAGCTTTCCCATGTAACATTTTTATCAGGCTCGGTATCTGACTTTGTGTCGATAATGCCATGCTTTATCATAAATGCATAACCGGCTCTGTTTGCTTCGTCAATAAGCGCATTGTCACTGCACTGATTCAGTATTTCATCCACTTCCCCCGACGAAAGCGCATATGAGTCATCGAAATTTATTATAGTTTTATACAACACTGTCATTGCATCCTGTTTACGCAATGATACAGCGCCTGACTCATCATCTGTTTCATCTGCATTCAAAAAACCAAGAGCTACCGATTTTGCCAAAAACTCATCAGATCCGGCATTGACAGCCGCCGGAAGCGCCACCTCTTCCCCCGCAAGCTTTTCGTACAAAGCCACCGCCTGCTCAAGCATATCGTTGCGTGACATCTCGCCGTCAGCAGCCAAAACGCCAGTCTGCCCAAGTCCCGACGCGACAAGAGCCGCAAATAATACTATCTTGATTTTCGATGCTTTAATATCACAGGACAAACTTCTCATTCCTTTCGTCTATTTCTAAATAAAATAATATATTACAAATGCTATTTTATAGTATATCAGAAAAATATTATATTGTCTATAGCTTTTTGATTAATTTTTTGTAAACACGGCGCCAAAAACAGCAAAAAATATATATAATTACTTGTTTTTTTTCGTTATATATGCTATAATCTATTAGAATAAATCATTCAGGAGGAAAAAAACATGTCAAAAAAATTTTTAAGCTGCATTTTATGCGCCGCTCTTACAGCGTCATCACTTACAGTATTGGCGGCCGATGTTGAAAACGGTCAGCCTGATGTATATGTAAATGACAGCAAGATCATTTTTTCAGACCAGGCTGCTCAGATAGTAAATGACAGAACTCTCGTTCCGGCGAGAGGCGTGTTTGAAGCAATGGGAAATAAGGTCGAATGGAATGACGAAACGCGCACCGTAACAGTAACATCTTCCACAGGTGTCACCGTTGTCACTATTGTTATAGACAGCACTGAAATGAACGTCAGAACATACAAAAGTCTTATGGAAGCTGAAGATGTCACAGTAGAGCTTGATGTTCCGGCGCAGATAATGAACGACAGAACCATGATCCCATTAAGAGCCGTATCAGAGGCATTTAACTGCGAGGTGGAATGGGACGAGGGAAACTATTGTGTTAATATAACGACAGGCGAACCGGCAAGACTTGAAAGTGCAACAACAGTTCCTACGCCTACCCCAGACGAGGAAAAGGTTACAATGTCTTTGTCAACTGACGCAACAAATGTTTCTGAAGGCGATGAATTTACTGTATATGTAAATGTTGATAACTTTATCGAAAACTCATATTTTAGTGGCATAACAGCAACATTTGTATTTGACAAAACAAAATTAGAATATGTTTCCGGAACTTTATTAGATGCTGAAGATAAAC
>CALXSW010000072.1 GCA_944391255.1 uncultured Clostridia bacterium
ATAATGAAGATAACAGCGATTATCATTGCAAACTTTGAAAATCCGCTCGCATCGTCGCCCTTTCCCAAAAATCCGATGATCGTGAATCCGCCTGAACCTACAACGAGCCATGCCAGAGATGCGAAAAATCTCGGTATTGATGATACCTGGTCGCGCTCATTAGGATCATCTGTAAGAGCCGGAACCATTGACCAGTACGGAATATCCTCAATTGTGTATGTCATACCCCAGAGGATATAAAGTATAGCTATATATGTAGCATACGCTGTTCCTGAAAGATCGATATTCAGATACAGGAATACGAGAACGATGGAATTCAAAACTGTTCCTATCATTATCCATGGTCTGAATTTTCCGAATTTTGAACGTGTATTATCAACGACCACACCCATTATCGGGTCGTTTATCGCGTCAAAAATACGCGCAACAAGGAACAAAGTTCCGACAAACGCAGGCGCAACGCCCTTGATATCAGTAAGAAAATACAACAAGAAAGTTGATACTATGGCATATACCGCATCTTTACCGAACGCGCCTAAGCCAAAGCTGATTTTAGATGCCCAACTTAATCTTTTACTCATTTTTATCGCTCCTTTTATAATTATTACATGGGTTTTATCGCTCTATATATATCCCACAACTTATATTATTATTTTACCACTTTCTTTAGTAATAATCAATAAACACCTGATGTATTATTTTAAAATAACTATGTACAATTTTAAATTTTTTTTCCAAATATTATATCTGATCCCCCCCCCAAAAAAAATAAAGACAGGATTTTTGCAAACTTTTCCTGTCTTTATTTTAATATTATTTCATTTTTTATTCCACGACCGCGGCGTTTGATCCTTCATAAACAGGGATCTCATAGCTTATGCTTGCAGCCGGGAACTGACTTATCATTCTCTCCATGATAAGACCCTGCTCGATCGCCCAGTCACCGCTTGTCGCATACATATGAACGCCCGGATTATCCGGATTCCATCTCATCTTATATAACGTGTTCTGTCTGCCGCCTGATGCGTTTATATAATTTTCGCTTATCCATGCGGCGCCGCCTATTATGGCAGCCTCTGGACTTGTCCAGCCCTCGCTGTATGCGCGCTGTGAGCCGTATCCGACAGCGTCACTGTCATACGCTCCTATTCCGAACATATTATACACTGTCGTTCCGTTTACGGTGATACCATTTGCAAGCGCGGAGCTTCCGTTTCCTGTTTCAAGACACGCATGCGCGACAAGATATATCTCACTTATATTATATCTGTTCGCAGCCTCTATAAACGCCGCTCCCTGACCGCTAAGTATTCCTTTACCCTCAAGATACTTATTCAGATCGTCAGCCGATAATCCGTTCGTCGCGCCCAGATCCATAAATTGGTATTTATATCCACCGGCTATATACTCATTAGGATCAAGACGTTTCATAGTTTCGTCTATGCTCGCATACTGATAACTGCCGTTTACTGTTATCTTAGGCGGCTGATCGCTGTTGAGCATGAGCTTTGCCATCTCCTCTAAAGTACGAGGGTATGTAACATATGTTACACCGCTCTTTGATGAAGAGCTTGTGCTTATTGACAAGCCTCCGCCTGATGAACCGCTTGTTCCGGCGGCAACCTTTATCTGCATAGTGTCCGACGGACCGTCACTGCTCATAGCTGTTATAGTAGCCGTTCCCGCTCCCACTGCTGTTACCTTTCCGTTTGCTGAAACTCTCGCCACACTCTCATTATCCGAGAACCAGCTCACAAGCCTGTTTCGCGCGTTCGCCGGCAGAACTGACACAGCCGCAAGCCATGTTTCGCCCGTTTTAAGCGTGATCTCCTCTTTATTCTGTATGATGACAGATTCAGCCTTTATTACTTCGTTTATGACCGTTACAAAGCATTTGGCGCTGAAACCGCCGTCCGTAGTCGTCGCGACGACCTCTGTAAGTCCCGTATTCTTAGGCGTAAGGCCTCCGAACTGATCCACCTCTACTATATCGGTATCCTTTGAATACCACTGTATAGCCGTGTTTGAAGCGTTTTCAGGCATGACCATGCTTCCTATTCTGACACCCTTATCAGTCATACTCATAGTTATCGTGCTTTTCTCAAGCACTAATCCGTTTACAGGAAGTATTACCTGCAAATAAGCCTTAGCTTCCTTTCCCGTAAATTCGTTTGAAACGGTTATCTCAACACTGCCCGGGTTTTTAACAGTTATATTCCCGTCACCGTCAACTGACGCAACTTCTTCATTTGAAGACTTATATGTAAGTGTTCTATCCTCAAGCGTCAGAGGATATATCACAGCGCCGAGTTTCAGCTGTGTTTCCTCACCCTCTTCGAGCTTTATGCTGTTGTCATGCCATGACAACAGTATTCCGCTCTCAGTTATAGGCTCAAACGAAAAATCACTTCTCAATATCGGCATTCTCGTTATAAGAGCATTGCCGGATCTATATATCTTCTCACTATCGTCTCTCGTTACCACCGCGTTCACAGCATAATATACCATAGCTCCTATTATTACCGCAAAACAAATAGCTGCAGCAGTGATATTTCTCTTATTTATATATTTCTTCAGTTCTATTTGTTTTTTCAACCGCCTAAATATATCTTTTATTTTCACGCTTTCCCTCCGTTGCCGCAAAACCGTTCTACTATATATCTGTTCGCCATATGCTCAAGCTCATCATCTAACGGATCAAGCTCTGTGAAATCCTTATATTTCTTTTTTAGCGCATTTTTCAGTATATGATCACACAACTGAGGATTTTTAGGAAGCAGAGGGCCGTGAAGATATGTGGCTATCACATTTTTATATACAACGCCTTCCGCTCCCGCGTCATCATGATTGCCATGTCCATACAGCGTTTTTCCCAATGGCTTGTAATTTCCCGTATACGTCCTGCCGCCGTGATTTTCAAATCCGACGATCTCCTCATCTATTATATCTGATTTCAGCACAATATTTCCTATAAGCCTTTTCTTGCCCTGTTCAGTGTATATATCGAGGATCTCAAGTCCCGGTATCGTTTGATCTTCGAGCTTGTAATATTTGCCAAGCAGCTGATATCCGCCGCATACGGCAACAAGTGAACCGCCGTTTTCCACAAAATCCTTAAGCTCCTTTTTATGCTCCAAAAGTCTTGTGCAAACTATTTTCTGCTCTCTGTCAGAACCGCCGCCGAGAAATATGATATCCACATCAGATATGTCAAATGATGTGTCGTCACATGTATGCGTAACGACCTCCGCGTCTATTCCGCGCCATATAAGACGTTTCCTCAAACACTCTATATTTCCCCTGTCGCCATAGAGATTAAGCAGATCAGGATATAGATGCATGATTTTTATATTCATTATACGCTTCCCCTTTCCAATTCCTTTAGAACGCTCTCTGTAGGATAAAGCGCCGTATAATTTACCAGCACATAAACTGCCTCCGAATTTGTGTTTACAGCTCTTAAAACTGCTTCCTTCATGCTGTCTGTCATAAGATCGACCTTTATATCCGCATACTTAAACCTTAGGCTTATATCATATACTCTTATACCTGTAGTTGCAAGAGAGTTCAGATTTTCATCTTTTATCTTATGGAAATCAACGTCCCACAGCCATGACACATCTCTTCCGTCATTTGCCAAGTCATTTATGGCGATTATAACGTCTTTCTTTCTGTCGTCTGTATTTACAGTGGATATCGCCTGATTGAAACCTGCCGGATTTTTAGAAAGGCTCAATATAACAGGTTTTCCGTTTATATTAAATTCCTGCATTCTGCCGATCTGAGGCTTATATCCCTCAAGCAGCTTTGCAAAGTCGTCAGTGCTCTCGCTTGCCACATCAAGCGCCGCGTATACAGCGGCTAAATTGTATATATTGTAGAATCCCTTGTAATTGACTTCCATTTGATGTCCATTTATTGTAAATCTTATAGGCGTTTTAAGCGATACATTGCGAATATCATATTCCGGATCAGGACGCTTATAGCCGCACTCCGGACAATAGAAATCGCCGAGCTGACTGTAATGATAAAAATTAAATCGCTGCTCAGCTCCGCATATAGGACAGAACCTGCCTTCCTTCGTATCATCTACCTGCGGCAAGACCTGCTCCGATATTCCGTAATAAACAGCCTTAACACCCGGCTCTCTTCCGAACTGGACACATAGCGGATCATCAGCATTAAGGACAAGCTTCACATCTCCAGCCTGAGCAATAGCTTTTTTTATTATATTCACAGTGATATCTATCTCGCCGTATCGGTCGAGCTGATCTCTGAAAAGATTTGTTATTATCATGATGTCCGGCTTTACCTGCTTAAATACTATAGGAGTATACGCCTCATCTATTTCGAGGCAGGCGTAATCCGCTCTCACCCTGCCGAATATATCAGCTGACTGTATATATGTCGTAGCTATTCCGCTCAACATATTTGCGCCGAGCCTGTTGCAAAGCACCTTATACCCTTTTGCCTCCAAAGCGGAGCATACGAGATTATTTGTCGTCGTCTTTCCGTTTGTTCCGCACGTTACAATAACTTTCTTCTTTACTATCTTATTTATATCACTCACAAGATCTGGGCATATCTTAAGCGCGAACGCTCCGGGGCTCGCAGATGATTTTTTTCCTACGAGCTTTCCCGCTACAGTCAAAAGTTTTCCTGCCCAAATCGCAATCAATTTTCTCATATATACTTTTTTCCCTTCAATGATGTAAAAAGGCTTTACACATATATTAATAATCCATTATCTTTATTTTGCCCTTGCTCGCCGTAAGGTTGTTAGTATCGCATTCTGTTGTGATGCCGTATATATCCTCTGCCGTATATGACACGATATAATCGCCGTCGCTCATAAGCTTATCCGTTATCTTTGCTCCACCAAAACCGATCCTGATCTTATTGCCTTCCACATATTTCTTTCCGCCTTCTCCGTATACTTCATAGAGAGGTATGATCACATCTCCAGTCTTAAGATCAGTATACTTCCTGTTTGCCATTCCAGAATGCTCATCGACACCCTTCCATAATCCAAGTATCTTGTATTCGCCGTAGTCATCAGCCTGCTTTGATTTTGAGACCCTTATATTTGAAAGCGCGCCGTCATAGACTACCGGTATAGAATAAATATCAAAGCATGTATTCTGGCTCACAAGGTACATCGAAACAGCTGTGCTGTTAAGCTCAGGCAGCCTGCCTGTAAACTCATACACATAATTCCCCGATGAGCTGTCATATTTTGAGGAATAATCTCTCAGCAAATACAAATAGCATGAATGCTCTGCGCTGTATACATAGAAATTCACTCCGGCTCTCGTTATTATCTCAGGGTGGAACGGTGTTAGAATATAACGTCCGTTTTTATCTGACGACGCTGTGAGAACATTTTCATATGCCATATCGTTATACGTCTTCCAGCCGGCGCTGTCCTCATAATTATAGACTCTTCCCGGTATCTCCGTATCTATACATATCTTCTCTATAAACTCTATATAGCTCTTGCCTATTGAGATATCTCTGTATGAAGCTATCTCGTCACCCTTTCGCTTTGACGGATAGTAAACGCTCAGACCGCTTGACATATTGTGATATTCACTCATCTGCTTATATACTACCACTTTGCTTATCGCGTCTGCGATATTTGCGGCAGGAGCGCCTATACAGTCAGAAACGACCGACGTAAGCTCGCCTATGTCTATAAGGTTTGAATAGCCTTCCCAGAGCGAATTTCCGCCTATATGCTCCAGCTCATTCATCGCATATGATATTTCTCTTAAGCTGCTCACATCGTCCATAGCCGTCACCATCGTCTGCGCCATACCGTCAAACGCCTGAGAAAGCTCTGTCACCTTTGAAAGATCGCTGACAGCCATCGCTATGAAATTTTTTTCTGAGCCTGACGCTTTCTCGTTTACGCCGTCACAAATCACTTTTCCCACTTCCTCCGGTGTAGAGGACGGATTATTAGATATAAAATCAAATAATTTCCAGTAATCCCAGCCGCTCATAGGCATTATATCCTCAGCAGCCACCATATAATCGGCATACAGTGAAACAGCTGATGCCGTTTCTATATTAGACATAAGGCACGCGTCAAACCCGATTATATCAAGCTTGTCGTTCACGCCGCTCAGCGCTGTCTTAAGCTCTGTAAGCGTGAGGCTGTCGTAATTATACAGAGAATCGTACGCCGTTCCGCCTATAGGGCCGCCGCCGCTTCCCCACAGCACCGCTATGTAATGATCAGCAGAATACTCCTTTATTCCCCAATTGATAAAGTTTTTGAGCGTATCACTATTTCCCATGCTCGCCGCCGGTCTTTGATTTATAAGGCGCAGACCATTGCTCTGCACTTCAAAATCCTGTATATAATCAGCCGAAACATCGTCAAGATCCCACTTGCGGCTTCCGCCTGTTTCCACAAGCACATTTATGTTTTCCGGCAGATCATATTTCAAGGATCTTATCACATCGCTCGCGCGGCTGTAGTCCTCTTCAAGAGTAGAGCCGCACATATACAGCATTACAGTCCACGACTCACCCGTAGACTCCCTGCGCTTTGTTTCCTCACGCACCACCACATCGCCGCAGCCGGCGAGGAATATCATCATTGCAGCGGTAAATATACAAAGTAGTTTTCTTTTCATTTTACCTCCGTCCATGCCGCATGCGCGGCCAGATCAGTTTTATATTTAATCATATGGCTCACACTGAAAAAGGCGTTCGGGTATCACTTACCTAATGAAAATCCCCAAACGCCCTCTCATTGATTTTTTAATCATTCAGCTGCAGGTGCGCCTACTGGGCATACACCGGCACATGCTCCGCACTCAATGCATGTATCAGCATCGATAACATATGCTGCATCGCCTTCTGATATTGCACTTACAGGACATTCAGCTGCGCAAGCGCCACAGCTAACACATGTATCCGCATCGATCTTATAAGCCATGATTAATACCTCCTGATTAGATTTTTATAAAAGACATATTGTCTTATGAACATTATAACACTATTTCAAACGAACTTCAAGTAAAAATTAAAATAATTTTCACTTTTTCTCGTGGTATGTTTTCCTATGGAAACACGCCCACATTATTCATTTTATTCGCCTGATTTACTGTCTTCAGCATTCTTTTTAGGTCTGCGTTTTCTAAATCCCTTTATAGGCTTTCTTTTTTCATCCTTCTTTTCGTCCTTCTTTTCGTCCTTTTTTTCGTCCTTTTTTTCGTCCTTTTTTTCATCTTTTTTTTCGCTGACCTGCTCATTCTTTTTAGCCGGTTTCTGTTTCGGCCGCTGAGGCCTGTTTTTTTCTTTACCTCGATTTTTTGTATCCTTCTTTTCTTCCGGCTCATCTTCAAGGCTCTCGATAAGTTTTTTCTCCTCTTCTGTCATATACTCATCTTCCGCCTCTTCTTTTCCATCCTCTAACGTTTTCAGCTCCGAAACGCTGTATTCTTTCATATTTACCGTTCCGTCATTATCAAAACGCACCTTTACTTTTCCGCGGAGCAGCGACACATTCAAGACAGTGCCCTCTCCGTCAGGCGTCGAAACAACGGCGCCCGCCTTAGGCGAAACCTTGATCAGCTCCTCATATGTGTCCTGCTCATATTTAAGACAGCACATAAGTCTTCCGCAAGCTCCTGATATCTTTGACGGATTGAGCGACAATCCCTGTTCCTTTGCCATTTTTATAGACACCGGAACGAACTCGCCCAAAAATTGAGAGCAGCAAAGATTTCTGCCGCAGACTCCTATTGATCCCATCGATTTAGACTCATCTCTTACGCCTATCTGTCTAAGCTCTATCCTCGTTCTAAATACCGATGCGAGATCCTTTACAAGCTCTCTGAAATCGACTCTGCCGTCCGCCGTGAAATAAAACAATATCTTATTTTCATCGAACGTGTATTCGACCTCCACGAGCTTCATTTCAAGTCCATGCTTGTGTATCTTTTCAACGCATATATCATACGCTTCTTTCTCTTTACGCTTGTTCTCGTTAAAATGCGCGGTGTCCTCTTCTGTCGCCAATCTCAGCACCTCTTTGAGAGGCTTCGTGATAACGCGCTCTTCCACCTCTTTCACGCCCTGGACGACTTCGCCGTATTCTATGCCGCGGCTCGTTTCCACTATAACATAGTCACCGGTTTTTATATCAAGATCCATCGGATCAAAATAATACATTTTGCCCACCGGCTTGAACCTTACTCCTATAATCTTAATCATCTATCTCAACCTTATTCCTTTGCATCTGAATTTTTTTCCTCAATTTATCTGACGGCTCTATCACAACGCCCAGTCTTTCACCATGCTTTGTCTTAAATGCGATAAACAACGAATGTTTATTTCTTATGATGCTCTTGCGCATCATATACGGTCTTTTCGGGAACGATGACGGCTTGTATCCGAAATACATAGCTTCTATGCCCGATATGCGGACCTCTATTTCCTTATTGCGCTTGCCTATCATACGATTTATCCTCAGCCTGTTCCCTTTAAGCTCATATGTGAACCTCGCGCTGTATCTTGTCATAACATAAAATCCGAATACGCAAAAAATTATTATGGAAACAGCAGCGCCTATAAAACGGTAATTCCACAACCCCGTTATCTCTACAATTATATAGCAAATAAGATATAAGACAGCCGCTATCGCCATCGCTATACCAAATTCCTTATAGCCGCCCGTTAATTCTTCTTTCAAATTCGCACCTCCGGTCTCTCGCAGATAATCGCCGTTTCAATATATATTATACCGTAATTCGCATAGGTTGTCAATAATTTTGTAATTCAGCGATTGAGCATTTCTGTTATATTATTTATTTTTATCGACAAGGTTCCGTCCTCATTTGTCATTATCTCTATATAATCGGGATTTCTGTAATATTCCGGCGGGAACGATATCTCAACGCCCGTATCGGTAATGATCTTTACATTTGATGTCATCTTTTTCGTTATATAAGGATTTACTTCCACATGCTTAGGCACGCCGGCTTTCTCTATCTTCTTTACAAATTCTTCTTTTATTCCTGGAAGTCCCTCAAAAACGATATCAGCCACCTTGTCGGTGTCCACATATTCATAGTCGTCTTCCTCTATGCTCTTTGTCACATACTCCTTTATCCTCGCTGTTGTTTCAAGCGTGTCAGCTCCGTTTTCAAGAGCTACTTTTTTCGCTATGCGCGTTACAGTATTCGCGCTTTCACGCGGCGATATCTCAAACTCACACTCAAGCAGAAGATCGGCTATTATATCCACTGTTTCCCCGTCTATCTTATATTTTTTACCGGTGTATTTCGGCTCCATCGTATCCATATCTATAAAAGCACATTCTGATATCTTCTGTGAGATCGGCGGCAGCAGCGCGTAATGATTTATTATATTATTAAGCACATGTCCGTCTGACTGAATGACGCTGTGCGTCACACCTGTTTTATTATTACACTTCAAAATACCGATTATATTTTTCTCATTTGTCACAAACTCACACACAACTATATCGCAAGCCGCCGGGTCCTCGCTTGAAAAAACGGCGTCGCCCAGTCTTTCAGCCGCGTTTTCAGACAATTCCACAAAGCTTATATCTCCGTTTTTATATTGCGTGAGCTTTGCTTTAAATCCGCTTGTCTCCTTAAATTCAGCCGGTCTTAGCGAGCCGGACTCGTATATCTTTTCTATATGTCTTGCTATAAAATTATTTATCTCCGCATTCTCAACATCGAGCAGAGTATCTGATAAAACATTAAGACCTGAATTCGCATCGAGTATATGCAGTATCGCTTTTTTTAACCCTACTATCATAATATTCCTCCATTATAAAATCGAAAAGCCACCATGCATTTATGCATAATGGCTTTGATATTCATTTAGTTTATTATATATAAGTATTATTTTAGCCTATGATACGCTTAGCGCCAAGATAACAATCAGCATAATAACCACTGTCTATAGTTGAATATTTTACAACGTCACCTGTTCTTGGTGAATGGATCATCATACCATCGCCCACATAAATACCAACGTGTGACGGTGAATCGCCTGAGCCAAAGTATACAAGGTCACCCGGCTGCAAGTCGCTCTTCTTAACGTATGTACCATCGTTATCCCACTGTGTATATGTTGTTCTTGTAAGGCTGTAGCCATTCTGGCTGTACACGTACTGTACAAAACCTGAACAATCAAATCCTGCCGGTGTCGTGCCTGCCCAAAGATATGGTGTGCCCAAATACTGAGCAGCTGTATCAATGATAGCCTGACTAGCCGGATTTGATGTTGAATATGCAGCACTTGAGCCGGCTGAAACTGATGAGCTTGACGGAGCCTTTGTAGGCGCCGGCGCCGGCTGCGGTGTAACATATGTATAATGGAAGTCAACAGGCAGGCTGTAAACCTCTGTTCCGTCTGAAAGAACAGCGCCTACTGTGATCGAATAACTTCCTGTTCCTATTATAGTGTCATCAAATGTCATATTGTTGAATACTGTATCCTTCAATATGATAGGTTCACCATCTGTATTCTTGATTATAACATGATAATTCTCAGCGTCAGGTACTACTGACCATGAGATCTCAAAGCTCTTTACTGCTATTTCCTCACCATTTCCAGGTGTCCATACTTCAGGAGCGTTGCTCATAGCATAGTTGTCATTTGCGAAAGCCGCATATGATCTGTTTATGCTTACGATAGCCTGCTCTCTTGATGTTGCCTTAAGTGGTGCAAGTGTAGTATCATTAACACCGGTCATAAGACCATAGCTCAAAGCTGTGTTTATTGAAGACATTGCCCATGCACTTACATCTCCGCCGTCAGTAAATGCGTCTACATAAGATGAATCGGCACCGTCTGCAATGTTAAATGTTACTTCACTTGCAGTTAAAGTGCTTACAAGCATCTTTGCCATTTCTTCCCTTGTAACCAGTCTGTCAGGTGTGAATTTACCGTCTGACGTACCGTTTACTATACCGTATGCGTAAGCCTGCGCTACCGCCTTATTGTCTGTATCGGTAAACGGTGAGCCTACAGGAGTTATGACCTCCTCATCGGTAATCTTTTTATACAAGTTCATTGCTAATTCGCAAAATTCTGCTCTCGTAATTGAATCCTTCAAGTTATTTGACATAACTGAATATGAAACCAAACCTGCCGCATTGGCAGACTGATAATCGGAAACTGCCCAGTCACTTAAATCGGCTGCAAACGCTGAAGTACAAAGCAGTGTTGACAATGAAATTGCACCGAGAATCATTTTCTGTATAACTTTCATAAAGAATAAATCTCTCCTTTTCTCCTCCCATGCGGAGGAACATTCAGTATCATGACCGCCGATACAAGCTTGCGATCATTTATCTTTACTTCGTGATACTTTCTCTTAATCTCTTGCTGTTTTCATAATAATAAACTAATTCTGAATCCAATAATCCGATATAAAATAATTTTTCGAATCATCTACAGCCTCTATTCTACCACGAAACTGATCAATTGTCAAGCAAATTTTAAAATTAATTACAAAGTTGTTACAATTTCCACCTGTCCTTTTTAATATTTTGTGTAATTTTACCCTAATTTTTTTGGAATAAATGGTTGAATTTCACCCATCGCATATTGTGACATGAATTTTTCAACAAAAAAAACGATAATTTTTTTAACATTTTTACCAACCCAAGGTCTTTTAATTCGCTTTTTTGACGTGAATTACGCTAAATGTATTACAAAGTTGTTAAGTTATTATTGTTTTTTAGTAACAAAAATATTTACTGCATAGAAAAAGAGCATGCAACGTTATAATTGCACGCTCTTTTTTTATAATTAACCTTGTGTATTATAGCTGTAGTTAGGAGCTTCCTTTGTGATATAAATATCATGAGGATGTGATTCTCTGAGTCCGGCACCTGTAATTCTTATGAACTTGCCGTTTTCTCTCAGATCATCTATAGTCGCAGTTCCGCAGTAACCCATACCGCTTCTGAGACCGCCTACAAGCTGGAATATCGTGTCTGACAAAGGTCCCTTGTAAGGAACTCTTCCCTCAACACCTTCCGGAACGAGCTTCTTTGAGCCTGTCTGGAAATATCTGTCCTTTGAACCCTTTTCCATAGCAGCGAGTGAACCCATACCACGGTAAACCTTAAAACGTCTGCCCTGATATATTTCAAATTCGCCCGGAGCCTCGTCACAGCCTGCAAGCAAGCTGCCCATCATTATCACATTTGCGCCTGCCGCTATCGCCTTTACGCAGTCGCCGCTGTATTTGATACCGCCGTCAGCGATAACCGGAACACCGTATTTCTTTGCTTCCTCGCATACATCATAAACAGCTGTCACCTGAGGAACACCTATGCCGGCGATAACTCGTGTAGTACATATAGAACCAGGTCCTATACCTACCTTGACAGCGTCAGCGCCTGCTTCGATAAGCGCCTTAGCAGCCTCCGGTGTCGCGATATTTCCCGCTATTACCTCGAGATCAGGATATGCTCTCTTGATCTCCTTTACCTTTTCTATGATATTCTTTGAATGGCCGTGAGCTGAGTCAAGACATACTACGTCCACGCCTGCTTGAACAAGTGCTTCAACTCTGTCAAGGCAGTCATTTGTAACACCTATCGCAGCGCCGACAAGAAGTCTGCCCTGAGCGTCTCTTGCAGAGTTAGGATACTGAACAGCCTTTTCAATATCTTTTATAGTAATAAGTCCTCTAAGATGATTTTCTTCATCTACTATAGGGAGCTTTTCAACCTTGTACTTAGAAAGTATTTCCTGCGCCTTTGCAAGGTCTGTTCCTTCCGGAGCTGTAATAAGGTTCTCCGATGTCATAACCTCGCTTATTTTCTTTGTGAAATCAGTTTCAAAACGAAGATCACGGTTTGTTATGATACCTCTCAGTATATTATCTTCATCAACGATCGGAACGCCTGAGATCCTGTATCTGCCCATCAGATCATCGGCATCCTTCAATGTATAGTCCTTTGTAAGGCTGAACGGATTCATTATTACTCCGTTTTCAGAACGCTTTACCTTGTCTACCTCAGCGGCCTGCTCAGCTATAGTCATATTCTTGTGGATTATGCCTATGCCGCCCTCACGCGCTATTGCTATAGCCATTGCTGATTCCGTAACTGTATCCATTGCGGCACTCATGAACGGAATATTCAATCTTATCTTTTTTGTAAGCTGTGTTCCGAGCTTAACCATATTCGGTGTAACCTCTGATGCCTGCGGAATCAAGAGTACGTCGTCGAAAGTAAGCCCCTCTTTACCAAACTTATCCATGCTCTTCATAACTCCTTCCTCTGTCTGTCCATAAACAATTTGCTCTTATGTATTTATATATTTGCTTATTGAATTAATTGTAACAAAAAAACTTTGATTTTTCAAGGCTTTTAAAAACTTTTTTAAAGTTTAATCATATTTTCTGAATATATTCATTTAAAACATCTGACATTGTGGCATAATCACTAATTTTAAATATCTCTGTTTTTATCGCCGACGCGCCTTTTAGTCCCTTTATATACCACGCTATATGCTTGCGCGCTTCCTTGATGCCGCGCGATTCGCCCTTATCTCCTATAAGCATATTTATATGTTTGAGAGCCGTTTCCAGTTTCTCCTTAGGCGTAGGGAACGTGCTGACCTTTCCTTCGCGCATAAGCTCATCTATCTGCTTAAATATCCACGGATTACCCTGAGCGCCGCGCGCTACCATAACGCCGTCACAGCCTGTATATTCTATCATTCTCACAGCGTCTTCCGCCTTAAATATATCGCCGTTTCCTATTACAGGTATGCTAAGTTCTTCCTTTATGCGCTTTATAACGTCCCAGTCGGCTTTGCCGCTGTAAAATTCGCGCCTTGTCCTGCCATGGACCGTTATCGCCGCCGCGCCGTTTTCCTCAAGTATCCTCGCGCATTCAAGCGAGTTGTCATCTTCCCAGCCCTTTCTTATCTTAACAGTCACAGGCACAGGCGAAACCTCGCTCACCGCGCGCGCTATCCTGCCCATAAGCTCCGGTGTTTTCATAAGCGCGCTCCCATCGCCGTTACCGACTATCTTAGGCGCCGGACAGCCCATATTTATATCTATTATATCAGGCCCATACTCCATCACCTTAGGCACGATCTCAGCCATTATATCAGGATCTGAACCAAATATCTGTATCGCGCACGGACTTTCGCCTCTCACATCCATGAGCGACGCTGTCTTTTTATCATTATAATGCAGTCCTTTAGCGCTCACCATTTCACTACAGACCATGCCCGCCCCATATTGGCGGCAAATAGTTCTGTAAGGCTTGTCTGTTATACCTGCCATAGGCGCAAGAAACACATTGCTCTTAAGAGTAAAGTTTCCTATTTTCATACTTTAACGCTATGTCCTTTCTATAATAAAGTCAAATAATAATATCTGTATAAAAATTAAAAAATATCCGCCCGGTCACGAGCGAATATTTTTTATCATTTTCTTAAACGATCACTTAGATCAGAATGACCATGCGGTAACTATATCATATATTCTGCTGACGCACGTTATAGCCTGCTGCACAGACATGTATTCTGTAGGATTTACATTATTTTGAGCGTCTACAGACAATATGCCCTTATCCATGCACCACATCATGCTGAACACAGCCCAGTCCGCCACCTTTGACTTATCCGCGGCAGATATCGCCTTTTCGGAGCTTACATACACAAACTTATCCGCGACACGCGTAAACATAGCCGCTGCCTCCTGACGCGTTATGCGTCCTGACGGGTCAAAATGAGTGTCGTCCTTTCCGTTTATTATGCCAAGCGCGTTAAGCTTCACTATCGACGGATCATTATACAGACAGTCTACAAATCTGTCCGGCTGATATGTTACGCCCTTGTCCTCAAGATATTTATCGATACTCGCATAATTACCTGCCACAGTAATAAGATTAGCCAGCAGCACCGCCATCTGCTCACGTGTTATGCTGCTTTCATACTTATCTGTAAACTCATAAGGCACCAGACTTTTTGATGCTGCCTCTACTACCTCATCCTGCGCCCACTGCGCCGATGGAAGTTTAAGAAAATCATTTGCAAGAGCAGTATTTTTCATTACGCCGCCATAAACATCCTCTCCGCCTATCGAGTCATAAAACTGACTTGCAAGATACGAGAGCACCGCGGTGTCCTGAGCGGCAGGCATATAGCATATATAGTTATACGCGCCGTATGTGCCTATCTGTATACCTGAATTATAAAAATAGCTTATATTATTTCCGCTTCTTGTGTTAAAGTTGACACAAACTCCTCTAAACGGAGTAGGATTAACTTTTCTCCAGACTGTCACATTACTTGCAGCATAATAAAAATCCTTTATCTCCTCGCTTGTGAGGTTTCTATAAGTATTATGCTCCAGATCACATATAGTCGCTGACTCTATTTCCGAAACATCGTATATTCCGAGCGCGTCGGCAAATGTCATAGACATCGGAAGATCGATCACATTATATGCCATAGCGTTCATACTTATCGTGAGAATAGCCATAACGACCGCAAAAATCTTTTTAAGCATCTAAAATGTTCTCTCCTTAAGTTTATACTCTGTACGGTATCAGCACAGCCTTTTTACCGTCTGGGAACTCAACATACAGCTCCACCTCACGCGGATCATTTTCATTATAATAGCCGTTTAAAAGCTTAAAATGCGTTATTGATGAGGTGTCTATAACTCCGCTGTCAGGTATCGCGCTGATGTATGAACCCGGTGTGTAATTATCAGTATATATTATATGATACAGCATCATATCATCATAAGTCTTATACAGATTTCTGTCATAGATGCCATCTATCTTTATCGTGTACATCTTAACACTGTCCGTCTCATACTTATATATAGCCGGCGAAACCATTATATCGGTAAATGACACGCCTGTAAGATCAGACAGCAGCCAGCCCGTTCCGCTTACGAACATATTTGACGCATACGAAATACTTGACGGGGTGTTGTTATACTGCAGCTGCGTGAGTATGCCGTTTGAATACCTGTAAAAATATGCTGTTGATACATTCTCATTCTCAGTTATAACGATCTCCTTAAGATCGTCCGAATTGTCAAGATCGACCACGGCTATGGAAGAAACATTCAAAAGATCGCCTATGTTAGCTGTGTAATCCACGCCGTTTATCTTAAGCGCCGGAACTGTGATATTTGACATATCGTCAGTCTTATTGAATTCAATAACATCAGCCTTGCCGTCATTATCGAGATCCACTCCATCGATCGTCTTGTTTTCCGCCGTGTAGACCTCAGCCGCGTCCGCAAGTGTCTTAAATCCCTGTTTTCTTGATGAATACGCTCTGTACGGCTTTCCGTCAGTCGATATAAGCACCATGCTGTGGAATCCGTCCCATGTTACAGAGAAATCCATCGCCTCTGAAATCGCGCGGACAGGTATAAGCATACGGTCATTTATTATTGCCGCCGGCACATCAAGCTCTACCTCTTCGCCGTTCTTATACATTATTCCGCTTCCGAACGTGATTATTACCTCGTAATCATCTTTTGTGATAGTAGCTGTAAGATTCTCCTGATCCCAGCCAACCGTTGCGCCTGCCTGTTCAAATACCGCTCTTATAGGAACGAGCGTTCTGTCGTTCATTATAACAGGATTCTGATCAAATGTGACCTGCTCATTGTCAACAAGAACAGTTATCACATCTTCCTCGGCATGTGCCGCCGGCGCGATGATCATGCACGCGCACGCCGCAGCAGCGAGAAATACGCTTTTTAATTTCATAGCTTTCACCATTCCTTTCTGCCGCGGCAAAGAGCGCGGCATTCCGAAAAAAGTTTTCCGGATCAAAGAATACAATACTTAGCCATGTATTCTTCCATTTTCGGTATCATATCGTCATACTTTCCCGATGCCTTGAGATATTCATATATATCGGCAACAGTTACGATAGCGTGTACCTTTATTCCAAAATCTTCTCCTACTTCCATGATAGCCGTCTTTCCAGGTGTCGTTCCCACCTCGCAGCGGTTCACAGAAATAAACATATCATTTACCGTTACATCAGCCGCGCCTTTAAGTATAGGCATCGTTTCACGTATAGCTGTTCCGGCTGTTATAACGTCCTCTATTATTATCACCTTATCGCCGTTCTGAGGCTTATATCCTACGATCGAGCCGCCTTCTCCATGATCCTTTTCTTCCTTGCGGTTAAAGAAATAAGGCTTATCGATACCATACTCATTATAGAGCGACGCGGCAGCTGACGCCGCAAGAGGGATACCCTTATAAGCCGGTCCGAACATACAGTCAAAATCATCACCTATTGTTTCTTTTACAAGCGACGCGTAAAACTTTCCAAGTGTTGCTATCTGCTTTCCTGTTCTATAGTTTCCCGTATTTACAAAATAAGGCGTGTTTCTTCCGCTCTTTGTCACAAAATCGCCGAAACGGAGAACGTCCGATTCCATCATAAACTCTATAAATTCTTTTTTAGCTTCTGTAAGCATATCAAGTCCTCCTAACAAAAAATCAAAAACAATGTTGCTGAAACGGCAATATTAAGTATGCCGCAAAACTATATACATATATTATTATATCACACTTTCCTCGTTTTGTAAATATCTTTCCGGCAAAAACTTGACCGGTGGATACTGGATATATGAAAAGCCGAGATCCGCATTTTACGCGTTTCCCGGCTTTTCTTTGTCATTTATTGTTCGTCATTCATTTACATAATCGTATATTTCCGCTGACATATCCGCTATTCTTTCACATGCCTTATTCGTATCTGTAAGATCATCAGCTATTATTACAAGTATATATGTGCATGACGGGGAATAAACTATAGCCGCGTCGCCCTGCACATATTCAAGCTCACCTGTCTTATTCGCCACCTCAACACCTTCGGGTATACCGGCCGGTATTTTGTGGCGCACCTGCTGCTGCTTCATAAGTCCGAGGATCTTCGATGAATACTCCTCGTTAACTATCTGACCCTTAAGCAGCATATCGAGATACGCGCCGCAGTCATTTACAGATGTGAAGTTAAAATTATCCTTATCGCCCTGATAATATGTTCCTGTCTCCGAAAATCCGGCATCATGAGCAACCTTTGTTGTATACTCCATTCCGGTGCTGTACGTTCCGCCGCCGAGCATTCTCGCCAACGTCTGCCACGCCTCGTTATCGCTCCATGTGATCATACGCCTTAGCAGCTCCTCCGTTTGGGCGCTGTCGCTCAGAGTTCCCTCGTTTATCCTTGTGTATACAGCTTGTATCACAAAAAGCTTTATAAGACTTGCTGAATAGACCTGATGGCTGTTTATGCTTATGACCTCGTCGGTGTCAGTATCCTTAAAATACAGTGACCAGTCGCCCTCGTACATAGCCATTTTTGATGAGAGTATCTCCTGAAGAAGAGTATAGCTCTTTTTGAGATGTGTAAGCCGGTTAAGAGGATTTATTATCATGCATACAAGCCTTGTTATATCCTCACGCGTGGCGGATATTTCCGTTGAGTACGCTGTATTTATATTGCTGTCAAGCGTCACTCCGGTATTATACAGCTTTATAACACTGCCGCTGTCAGCGCTCTTTTCCATTCCCCTGTATTGCTTTATATCGGCATACACCGTATATGTATCATCGACGTAATGGCCGAAAACTGCCGCCACATCATCACGCGTAACATACTCTAACTTGTCGCGTCCGAAATCATGCCATATCCCGTATTTTTCCGCCGTTGCGATATACTCGTCTATTTCGGGATTATACCATGTATGCGTGCGCTCAATATTGTGTATCTCCTCATAGAGCGCGTCCGCTATATACGCAAGCTCATTTATCGTGATCTTATCATCAACTCCGAAATCACCGCCGCCGCTTGAGCCTACTATACCTCGTTTATAAACAAGCTCCACATAAGGGCTCAGCTCAGCCGACACATCGTTAAATACAGGTATATACTCCCCCTCGCTGTCATTTGTAGTCGTGACCGGCAGCTTTACCAGTATCACCATCAATACAACAAGAATGAGCATAGCTGCTCTTATAAGTATCTCACCCGTCTTTTTTCTGATCAATTATCAGCCCCCCTTTCCGGTTTACTGTCTTTAAGCGCCTTCTTTATATCGCAAAGACGCTCGCACAGTCCGGTAAATCGCTTTGTATACGAATTATTCTTCGTCATCTTCATGATCGTCTGATCACTTCCGACAAGCACGACCATGCTTTTAGCTCTCGTTATAGCTGTATAAAACAGATTCCTGCTCATGAGCATAGGTATATAAGAGCAAACCGCCATTATCACAAACGGGAATTCGCTTCCCTGACTTTTATGCACCGTTATCGCATACGCCAGATCAAGCTCGTCAAGGTTTGAGAACGGATATTCTACGATCTTGTCATCAAATGTCACTATCATATACTTATCCTCTGAATGGATACTGTCGATCATACCCATGTCTCCGTTATATATCCCCATTCCTCCGGCGTCGTTTGATCTCGTGTATACTATATCGTAATTATTACGCGTCTGCATAACCTTGTCGCCCTCGCGGAATATTGTTTTTCCGTAGCTGTACTCGCGTTTTTTTCTATCCGGCGGATTAATGCTGAGCTGAAGTCTTTTATTGAGCTCTATAGTCCCTGTTATTCCCTTTTTCATAGGGCTTATGACCTGTATATCGTTTACAGGATCGAGTGAATACGTTTTTGGCAGTCTGTCTTTATACAGCTCCGCTATCGTATCTACCGCCATATTGTGATTTAATCTCCGCATAAAGAAAAAATCCTTTGTCCTGTCATATATCTCCGGCATTTCGCCGCGGTTTATCTTATGCGCGTTTACGATTATAAGACTTTCCTCCGACTGCCTGAAAATTTTAGTGAGCTTTATAACGGGAATAGTCTGCGATTCTATTATATCATGGAGAACATTGCCCGGGCCGACAGACGGCAGCTGATCGCTGTCACCTGAAAATATAACGCACGCTCCGGGCTTGAGCGCCCTCAAAAACGACGCCATAAGCGGCGTGTCGACCATGCTGACCTCGTCTAATATCACAACGTCCTCCTTGAGAGGATTTTCCTCGTCGTGCGCGAAAAGATGGACTCCCCCGCTCATCTGCGCGCATAAGAGGCGGTGTATAGTCTTTGCCTCTCTGCCCGTTATCTGCGTCATTCGCTTTGCCGCGCGTCCTGTTGGGGCGGCTAAAGCGATTTTAAGCTTTTTCTTCTCGAACAGCTCGATTATAGTGTTTATAGTAGTCGTCTTTCCTGTTCCGGGGCCTCCTGTAAGTATCATACAGCCTGTAGAAAGAGCCGTGACAACGGCATCTCTCTGCTCCGACGCGAGAGATATCCCGCTTTCAGCCTCAAAATCATCTATCTCCCTTTCCGCGTCATCTGCCGTCATAGTGAATGCTCTCTTTGCCCCTGCCATTGACGAAAGTCTTCTCGCTATATAAAATTCATCGTGATAGAACGAATAAAAATAATATACTTCCGTGTTATCTATATTGTCAAAAAATATTTCACGCTCCGCCAGAAGCTCTGAAACAGCGTTTTCCACTTCCGTTTCCTCAACTCTAAGCTCATAGACGGCATGATCTATCAGCATACGCCGCGGCATATATGTGTGTCCGCTCACATAGGCGGCCTCTTTAAGATAATATACAACGGCGCTCTTTATCCTCATCGGGTTGTTTTTCGGCAGTCCGATATTAAACGCTATTATATCCGCCGTTCTGAACGTTATGCCCTCTACCCTGTCGGCAAGTGAATACGGGTTCTGCTTTATTTTTTCAACCGCTTCCGCCCCGAATATCTTATGTATCTTTACTGCGAGATTTGCCGAAATATTATATTGCTGCAAAAACATTATAATATTCTGAACGGCTCGCTGCTCACAGAACGATTTGCTTATAGTTTCGGCGCGCTCCTTGTTTATACCCTTTATCTCCGCCAGCCGCTGAGGCTCTGTCATTATAACGTTGAAAACATCAGCTCCGAACGCTGCGACAAGCTTTTTAGCCGTAGCCTCTCTGACACCTTTTATTATTCCGGAAGCGAGATATTTTATCATCGCCTGCTCATCTGACGGCATAACTGTGCTGTACAGCTCAACTTTGAACTGCTCGCCGTATTCGGGATGTCTTACCCATTTCCCGGTAAGCTCCGCCGTTTCGCCCTCCGATATAGTAGGCATATATCCAACAGCGTAAAACTGTCCTTCCTCCTTTGAATCAACCTCGCATATCGAATAACCGTTATCCTCGTTCCGGTATACGATCGTTTCTATCACCGCTTCAATAGTTATTCTTTCCATTTTATATGACCACTTCTATTCTGCTGTCTTTTGCGCCCGATATTTTAGCGCCCTCTTTTTCGAGTCCGGTTATGTACTGTATATCCTCTTTTCTGATCACCGCTCCCGGCAATATCACCGATATCCCCGGCGGATATACCGTGACCGTCTGAGCCGAAATTCTCCCTTCCGATCCATTTATATGTATCGTTTCAGTATCTCCATACCATGCGTCAGACGGCGATAACACCTCCGGATAAGGCGGCGGAAGCTTTACCTTTATTTCATTTTCACGTTCCTTCAGATCGCCGCATATATCGCGCAGCGCGCGAAACAGCGCCATAAAATCACGATGCTCATTCCATGGAGTGGCGATCAGAACTATATTCATATAATCTGCCATTTCCACATCTATTCCGTACCGCTCCGATAACAGCCTGTCTATTTCAAATCCCGTCGTTTCATATTCTCTAAAGCAGAGAACTATTCTCGTTTCATCATCATTTTGGAGCGCCTTTATTTTTGAAGCCTGAGCTATGGCTTTTTTAAACTCTGCGCACTCTTTTATTATATCATCATAATTTATCTCAGAGAGCGCCGCCCTCGCCGCGTCGGCTGACGCCGCCACAGGATACGGCGGACTTGACGACTGAAATGATGTAAGCGCTTTCTTTACGCGCTTCATATCGACTCTGTCGCCTATAACGTGCAGATACGCCGCGCCGGTAAGCGCGTTTAGCGTCTTGTGCGCGCTCTGACACACCATATCGGCTCCCAGCTCCACAGCGCTTTTAGGGAATCTTTCATCTGCTGTAAAATGCGCGCCATGAGCCTCGTCCACAAGCAGCGGCACATCTGCGTCATGGCATTTTTTTGCTATATACTCTATATCCTTTACCTTCCCATAATAATCAGGCGACACCACAATAACAGCTTTCACATCATCTGTTATATCAAAATCGCATAAGTCACTCAAAACAGCGAACTCGTCATCTGTCCTCATCGGTATCAGCCGCAGTTTGCAGCCGCATATAGCGCACGCGTTCACCACGCTCTTGTGACAGTCGGCTGACGCGAGAACTGTGTCGCCCGGACGGCAGACTGATGATATCATAGCCTGAACACCCGCCGTAGAGCCGCCTGTCATTATAAAGCTGCGCTTTGTGCCAAAATGCTCGCTGAGCAGCGCGTTAGCGCGTTTTACATATTCGTCCTCATGATGAAGATCGACTGTCGCGCTCAGCTCCGTCACGTCGCACTTATAGATCTCCGGCACAAGACCTCTGCCGTTTTTATGCCCCGGCATGGCGAACGATATTCTCTTTTTCCTATGATAATCTATCAACCTGTTATAAATCGGCGCTTCCATTTCCTTCTCCATATCATCTGTAAAATCATACTTACTCTCATTATATATTATACCTGACTGTTATCCATTTGTAAAGCAGAAAATCATCTCAATATACAGCAAATTTCCGCACAATAAATGTTTTATTATTGATTTTAAGCATAAATTATGGTAAAATATGTATATATAAATAAAAAAAACAGGAGGACGACCATGGAAAAAAGCAGAGTTATAGAAGCGGCAAAGAAACATAAATCAGGCTACAACTGCTGTCAGGCAGTTATATGCACATACGCTGATCTATTGGGCATTGATGAAAAAACAGCGTTCAGAGTTGCTGAAGGATTTGGTCTTGGCGTTTCGAAGAAATACAGAACGTGCGGCTCATGCTGCGCTATGGTTCTCGCGGCAGGACTTAAAAATTCAGACGCGAACATGAGCGAGCCGAAATCAAAGCTCGCCACATTCGATATAGGCCATAACATGATAGATATGTTCGAGAAGAAAAACGGAACGAGCTTATGCAGCGAATTGCGTGGAAGTGACGGAGTCACAGACCGCATACGCAGCTGCCGCGGCTGCGTTATGGACTGCGCACAGATCATAGAAAAAACAATTTTTGAGGGTATGTTCGAGCCGTATGACGGGCCTGAAGAATACGAATGATCATTTTATCGGAGGCATAGTATGGAAGTATATGAAGCAATAAAAAAACGCAGGACTATACGCAGATTTGAGCAGACGCCTGTTCCGGCTAACGCGCTTGAAACTCTTGTGGACAGCGCGAGATTAGCGCCGTTCGGCGCCAACCTTCAGCCGCTTAAATACGGAATAGTAACAGACGAGGACAAGAGAAAGCTCCTTTTCCCGCACATAAAATACGCCGGCTATCTCCCGGACTGGGATCCGTCATTTGAGGAATGTCCTACAGCGTTCATAGTCATTATGAACGACACATCGATAAAACCGACAGACAAGACGGAATGTGACAGCGGAGCGGCTGTTATGAGTATGTGTCTTGCGGCGGAGGATCTGGGCCTTGGCACATGCTGGCTTGGAGCTATAGACAGAGCTGAAATAAAAAAAGCGCTCAACATCGATGACAAATACGATATAACGTATCTTCTCGGCGTAGGCTATCCGGCACAGACGGGAAAAGTATATGATATGACAGACAGCGTAAAATATGATTTTGATGAAAACGGGAACGTCCGCGTTCCTAAGCGCCCTATGAGCGAGGTGCTCATAAAGCTCTGATATATCAGATCGATATTAAAAAGAGAGATCGTTAGACTGCTGCAAAACACAGTCCCTGATCTCTCCTTTTTTATCTCGTCAGAGTTCTGATCCATTTATCGGTTCTCATTCTCATCAGGAATACGACAGATTTTATCGGCTCATCTATTTTCATACATACGAGGACGATCGCGACAGGCAGCGTCAGCGCTGACGCGCCGAGAGCGAGAGGTATCGCCACAAGCCACAGCGCGGTCATCTCAAGCAAAAGACAAAATCTCGTATCGCCGCCCGAACGCAGTATTCCTACAATACCTGTAGAGCCGATCGATACGAATATCGTAACGACCGCTATAACAGTCATAAGCTCGCTCGCAAGCGCTTTCGTTTCCTCCGGAACAGTGTAAAAGCTTATTACCGGCGCTCTTAAAACGAGTATGACTCCGCACGCGAACAGACCGAGAGCTATACTTAGCAGCATAAATGTAAATGACTCGTCCTTCGCGCGCTCTATATGACCGGCGCCTATCGATTTTCCGACTATGACAGCCGCCGAGTTCGCCGCTCCGAATATTATTACGGTCGACAGCTGCTGCACCATTCCCGAAATAGAGTTTGCCGCTACAGGGTCGCCTGCTGCGTAATCTATATGACCTAAAATAGCCGACTGTATAGATATTCCCAGCGACCATATAAGCTCGTTTAAAAATACAGGAAGACCGTATCTCAGATAGTCCTTCGCAAGCACCTTGTCAAAAAGCAAAAGATCCCTCACCTTCAGCGCGAGCCGCTTATCTATCACAAATATATACACGCACGTTATTATAAGCTCAGCTACTCTCGCCGTGAGCGTGGCTATAGCCGCTCCCTCTATCCCGAGAGCCGGCGCGCCGAGGTTTCCGAAAATAAGGATCCAGTTTAAGAATGAGTTCAGTAAAAATGACGTCAGGTTTACAGCGACCGATATTTTCACAAGCTCAAGACTGCGTATAGAACAAAGCATAGTCGACGAAAATCCAAATGTGAAGTAAGAAAAACCTACTATTCTCAAATATTTCGCCCCTGCCTCTATTACAGCGTCATTATTTGAATATAACCCCATTACAAATTCGGGGAATATAAGGACCGCCAATCCCATTATGCTTGACAAAAGCATCGCGCATTTTATCGTTATTGAAATTATACGCCGTATAGGCTCGATATCTCTTTTACCCCAGTATTGCGCAGTCAGAACAGTTGACGCGCTCGCCAGTCCGAACGCTATAAGGGATAATATGAAAAACGGCTGATTTGCCAGTGATGACGCGCTTAAGAAAAGTCCTGTGTTATCGGCGCGTCCAAGCATCAGAGAGTCGATCATACTCGTTGAAAGAGTTATAAGATTCTGAAGTGCTATAGGTATAGTTATTCTCAATATGTTTCCGTAAAATTTCTTTGTTTTTATCAACTGCATATTATAATATAGTGCTCCTTATTTATTCAAAACAACGGGCTGCCGAAAAAATCGAGTGATCTTACAGCAGCCTTAGTCATTTTTTATTTTTCTACACCGAGGCTGTCAATTATAGTAATGACAAGACCTCGTATATTATTTTCCATCGTCCTGTAAGGGGCGATCCTCAATGTATAAAATCTGCCGTTCATGGCAGTGACCTCGCGGTCGATAGGCACAAGATTTTTAAGCACATCCTGCGCGTCATTTATTATGTTTTCTGCCGGGAAGCTGTGCGCGAAAATCTGAAGCGAGCGCCCTATGTCATGATCAAGCAGCTGAAATTCGCGTCCTACATACTCTGTGAATTTCCTTATGTTCAGACTGCTGTCAACGAACAATATTCCTATCATAGTAGATGAAAGGAAGTTGGACAGATCATTTGTCAGCATTGTCAGCTCATCAAGTTTCTGCTGGTATTCGGTATTGACCGTATAAAGCTCCTCGTTTACCGATTGCAGCTCCTCATTAGAGCTTTGAAGCTCCTCGTTTGCAGTAAGCAGCTCTTCATTTGCCGCCTGCAGTTCCTCATTTACCGTTTCAAGCTCTCCAATTGTGGATTTTAGCTCATTTTTAGAACCTTTTAGCTCCTGCTCAAGATCTGAAATCCTCCTTGCTGCCATAATGTCCACATCATACCTCTCTGTTGTTCCGTCTATGTCCTCGGTTCTGTTTTCAATAAACAAAACAGCCGTCTGACCTGACTGTTCAGCACCCTTTCCGGGGATCGGGCTGACAACGAGATCTATCTCCTTTCTCTCGCCGTGACATTCAACAGCTATCCCTGTATATTTTACAGTCGTATGCTCAGACCGGCATCTGTTCAGTGCCGTTGACGCCGCAAGGCTCAGATCATGGTTTATTATACTGAAAAAGTTGAAAGTCGCCTGTCCCGGCGCTATTGCCATATAATCAAGATAGTTGCCGAAAAAATGTGTGACATCGTTCGTCTCGTTCACAATAACTGACGCAGGCAGGAATTTTTCCATAAATCTCATGTATCCGCTCTCCGATATATATTCAGCGCTTTCCTTGCCTGACACGCCTGTAACACGCTGAGGTATGCTCTGAAAATTAGGTATATTAAATACAGTAGGCGTAAATTCGCTCACTTTTCCTTCTCCTCTGTGTACATATATTTTTTCCGCTCCGCATACAGGAATGAAAACGTTTGAAAATTCACCCGCTGTTTCACTCTTGCCGAGGAACAGATACCCATTATTTTTTAACGCTGTATGAAATATCCCAAACAGCGCCCTCTGCAGAACCGGCTGAAAATAGATCATTACATTTCTGCATATTATAAGGTCAAGCTTGCCGAACGGCGGATCAGAAAGCATATTATGCGGCGCAAATATTATCATGCGCCTGATATCCTTTGTGACTATATAATGATCGTTTCTTTTAGTGAAAAATTTTGCAAGCCGCTCACTTGAAACATTTTCAATAATGCTTTCAGTATAGATCCCCTTGCCGGCTGTTTCTATTGCCTTTGTATCCACATCTGTGGCGAATATCTTCACATCTCTATGGACGTTGAGGCTTTCCATCACCTCGCGGAATAATATCGCTATCGAATACGCCTCCTCGCCGGTAGAGCATCCGGCGCTCCATACGCGTATCGGATCGTCTTCACCGCATCGGCTGACGATATTATATACAACATTCCTCTTAAGCTTTTCAAAAAACTGCGGATCTCTGAAAAAGCTCGTAACGCCTATAAGTATCTCTTTTGCGAGTATATTAGCCTCTTCCGGATCCTTGCTCAATATTCTGACATATTCAAGAAGCGTCATACTGTGAGTGACGACCATTCGCCGCTCGATACGTCTTAAAACGGTTGTGCGCTTATAATTTGAAAAATCTATGCCGCTCGCTTTTTTCAGTATGGGGTATATACTTGAAAATACCTCCTCGTCTGTGAACAGCGGTGTCTTGTAATCAGATTTTATCATTGACTGATTATGACAGAAATTAAGTATCTCATCTACTATTTTATCGGGAGGAAGAATAAAATCCGCAACTCCGGTGTTTATAGCGCACCTTGGCATTCCGTCAAACTTGGCAGTTTCCGGACTTTGAACTATTACGAATCCGCCCTCCTCTTTTACGCTTTTTATTCCGCTCGTTCCGTCTGAGCCTGTTCCCGACATAACGACCGCCACAGCGCGCTCTTTCTGCTCCTGTGCAAGCGAAGCAAAAAACATATCTATCGGGTGGTTTATAGAGCCATGAACAAGCTCTGTCAGAATGAGCTTTCTATCCTTTAATGTCATATTCTTTTTTGGCGGTATAAGATACACGGTATTAGGCAGCACTTCCATTTCGTTTTCTGCCTGCATAACAGTCATATTCGTATATTTGCCCAGTATATCCGCCATCATACTTTTATAATCCGGCGACAAATGCTGAACCACGACAAAGCTTATTCCGCTGTCGTCCGGCATATACTGAAAAAACTGCTGCAGGACCTCAAGTCCTCCGGCTGACGCGCCTATTCCAACGATCACAGGCGACATCACTTCTGACCGTCTGTAGTCCGCTTCTGTATTTTTTTCTTCTGTCATGACCTTATACCCCCTTATTTGACACTCTTCCTCTCCAAATACCTGCTCTCAAATTCCGAAGCTGACAAAGGCTTTGAATAATAATACCCCTGTCCGCATATGCAGCCGGCATTTAAAAGAGCTTTTTCCTGCTGACGAGTTTCAACGCCCTCTGCTATGCACTGTATATTGTTACTTCTGCATATCTTTATTATATTATTTATAAGCATATGGCTTATTTTGTTTTCAGTCAGATCATTTACAATACTCCTGTCAAGCTTTATGGCGAAAAATTTGATATTACTGAACACTGAAAGGTTCGCATATCCAGTTCCAAAATCGTCAAGCTCAAACTCCAGACCGCATTTCCTGAACTGATCAACTATATCGGCAAGCGTCGTCTTTTCCATATTGCATGCCGTTTCCGTTATCTCAAGCTCTATCTGATCGGGCGGAATATTAGGATACCTGCTCTGTATAGCCAGTATCGATGCAAGCGTTGTAATATTGAAAAGAGTTATCCTTGATATATTGATAGACACCTTTACAAGCGGGATACCCTTTCTTTGCCATGCGCTAAGCTGTCTCAGCACCGAATCCACCATATACAGATCAAAATCCCTTATAGATCCGTCCTTTTCAAACTCCTCAATGAACGATCCCGGCGGCACTATCCTGCCGTCCTCTGTTATTCCTCGTGCCAGAGCCTCCGCTCCTATAAGCTTTCCATTTCTCATATCTATTTTAGGCTGGAAATACGGCACGAAGCTTTGATGTTCGGACGTGATCGTAGACATATATATATTGCTGTCATCGCCTGATATATTCTCAGTAATATCCTTAAGACTTTGACTTCTCATTATCACCTTTGCCTCGCGAACAAGATCTCTTGCTTTAAAGCTCTCCTCCGCCCACGTATATCCAACACGTGCCTTTCCCGGATATCTTGACTGCACCGCTTTTCTGAACCTCTCGCATCTGCCTGCAAATATATTCTGGAGCGTGTTCGGGAACAGGACGACAAACTCGGCGTCCCACGTTCTGAACAAAAATGACTTTCCGAATATGCTTATTATAAGATCAGTTATAAAAAGCATGAGTTCTTTTCCGTATTCAAAGCCTTTTGTACTGTTTATAGACGATATTTCCGGTATATCCACCGCAAGAGCGCCCATTGAGCTGTATACATCTGACGTTATCTTATGTACCATATCAGTATACTCTTTAAGATTAGGGAGCGAAAACAAATAATCATTTCTCGACACTGAATTGTTTCCCTGTCCATTCTCGAATCTCCTGTTCTCTCTGGAAATATATGGAACGAGAATATCAAGGAGCGCTCTCTCCCTGAAATGTTCCTGAGCGTCCTCAACGCATAAAAATCCCTTTATTTTATCCTGTTTTTTGAGCGGATACACTATAAAATGCCATTTTAAATTATTTTTGCCGTTTTGGAATGTCAGAGAATTGCTCTCCATGAAAACAGGCGCATCTTGCTCTATACACTTCGACAAAACAGGTATAGATGATAATTTCGCTCCGATCATTGCCTGATATATACTATGTCTTCCGGGCTTAGTCCACTCATATTTCATTGATATAGTTTTGCCGTCCTTCGCCGTCTCAAGTATATATACGCGCGCGGCACTGTAAAATCCGCCTATTCCGCCAAGCGCGTTTATCACAGCTTTTTCCGCTGAATCAGCCTTCAGCATGCCTGTAACGCATTTAAAAGCGGCTTTCTGTTCGTCATTTGTCAGCGTGTCATGATATTCACACGCTTCCACCCCTATCCTATCTCCAGTATCATCTGCCTCGCACTCTATCCACGCCCAGTCCTCATTATCGTCCGGGAACGCGACCATATCCATTGCGGCATTTCTCCACATATCACAAAGATATTCAGCGCATCTTAAAATGGTATCATGATCAACATTATCCGTTTCCATAGCTATAGTTCCGGCTACCATCCGCACGCTGTTTATTATTGGCAAATCAGACATTGCCGCTCGTATGTACGCAAACGAGTCCTCTATCCTTCTCTTTATCTCAAACTTACTCGACATACCCGGGAAGAACGCATATACGGTATCAGGCTTATACTGTCCTAAAACGCAGCCAACGCCTAAGGGCAGAGATAAGGCCTTAGGTATAAACCGGTATATCTCCTCTATATCCTTCTTTTCAGCCTTCTCCTCACTTCCGCCTATGATCTTTATAAGGCTTACGGCAAATGGCATATTTTTATTATTTTTTATAATGTATTCAGACATGTTCCGCGCCGTTTCGTAGTCATATATGCGGCTTATAGGATCATAGAAAACCCCATCGTCCATTTTCCTTTCGAGCTCGTATCTGTCCTGTACGTCCATAAAACAGGCAAACATATAGACAGAATCTGTCTTGCTGTCATATTCAAGATTTACAGTGTCCTCCACATGCCGTATATGACCTCCCCTGTCAATTCTCAAATACTGCTGTGATGACCACAGCTCTCCATTGTCATACGCCTTCAGCATATTATTCCTGTCAAATCTTTCACACAGCCTGCGCCGCTCACTGTCATTATACATTCGCATATGCGCCTTTGCGAGGATCTCCGTATACGTCTTTCCCCATGTCCATGCTGTTCTGTCAACTCCGCCTATCCATACTTCATCAACATAGTCGGCCGTAAGATTCACCTTCATCCTGACAAGCATATGCCGCCACATTATATCCGGCAGTGGTCTGCGTGACGCGAGGCTCGGGCTTATACCCGAAACTCCCGGTAGCTTCAATTGCAGTCCTACCGCCTTAAACGGCGTTCCGCCCCTGTCGCAAACCATCTTATACGACAGAGAAACCCAGCCATAGCAGTTATTAGCAAAGTCGCGCATTATAAAATTACCCGAATCGCCGGTCTTGCCGTTGATAATCCCATCTGCAAACTGTCTGAATGATTCTGCCGAATAAGGATGGATTATCCCTTTATCAATAAATGACTGAGGGAATCCGCTGATAGTAGTTTCAGGATTGCATCTATGCTCATCAACATCATATGTACTGTATATTCCCGTTCCGATGTCTACCTCCCATATGACATTAGGCGTCTGATGAAAAGCGACACGGAGCCTGTCATGGCTTTCCTTCAGCTCGCTCTGTGTATTTATAAGCTCTGAAATGTCTGTGGATATTTCGAGCAGAACAGGATATTTGCTCGTAGGGTAAAACACTCTGACCAATTTTATATGACACCATATCCATTTATTTTCACCGACCATTATCTTATGGATATGTTCCTCAACATTATTTGTTTCAGCAGCCTTGCGAACAGCCATCTCATAGCCGCTCCAATCGCCGCTGTATATTCCACGCGAGTAGCTTCCGCACGGAAGAACACATGATTTTTCGTCAAGTCCTGCTATCTTGTA
>CALXSW010000073.1 GCA_944391255.1 uncultured Clostridia bacterium
AAAGTTGACAAAAAAGGACCGTCCCCATCTGTCACAAAAAGGACCGCCCCTGACTGTCACCCATCTGTCACCCATCTATCACCGAAAAAATACCCCACCAAAAGTAAATAAAAGACAGTTGAAAGAAAAAAATATTTGTGGTACAATATATTTATAGTAATAATATTAATGTGAGGTAAATAAGCTATGTTAAATATAGGTATTGATCTTGGCGGAACTAATATCGCTGCAGGTATAGTTGACGAGAACGGAAAAATATTGAGAAAGGGAAGCGTTCCTACGGGGAAGGAGCGGCCTACGGAGGAGGTCGTCAAAGATATCGCGTCGCTCTGCTTTTCGCTTTTAGAGCAGGAGGGTATCACGCTTGATGATATCGCGAAAATAGGAATGGGCTGTCCGGGAACAGTCGATAATGAGAACGGTATAATAGCGTATTCAAATAATATACGAATGGAAAATGTGCCTATGCGTGAAATGCTGTCATCATATTTCCCCGGAAAGACAATAAATCTTGAAAATGACGCTAACGCGGCTGCTTATGGCGAATATGCTGTAAACGGCGGCGGAGCAAAGAGCTTTGTGTTTATAACTCTCGGCACGGGAGTGGGCGGCGGTATCATAATAGACGGTAAGATATACCGCGGCTTTAACGGAGCCGGCGCGGAATTGGGACATATCATAATACAGCCCGACGGCGAGCAGTGCACATGCGGGATAAAAGGCTGCTGGGAGGCGTACGCGTCTGTTACGGCGCTTATAAGGCAGACTAAGGCGGCGATGGAAAAAGATCCGAACTCTATGATGCATGAGTGGGTGGCTGATTACGGTAAGATAAGCGGCAGAACTGCTTTTGAATGCGCGAGAAAGGGCGACAGTGCCGCTATAGAAGTAGTTGAAAACTATGTAAGATATATAAGCATAGGACTTATAAATATATTGAATATTTTTCAGCCTGAAAAAATACTGATAGGCGGGGGAATATCAAAGGAAGGCGATTATTTGTTCGAGCCTGTAAAGAAGATAGTTTATAAGTATGATTATAATAAATATATGCCAAAAACACAGATCGGCGCGGCGTCACTGTTTAATGACGCCGGAATAATCGGCGCCGCTCTCGCTTAAAAAATAGTTTCTTTTCTGTATGCTGACGGTGAGATACCTTCAATGGCTTTGAATTTCTGTATGAAATTGCTGACAGACGAAAATCCGACATTGACGGAGATCTCGCCGACAGACATGCTTGTTGTTCTGAGCAGTTTTTTTGCGCACAGCATTCTGTAGTTCAAGATATACTCATAAGGAGTCGTTCCTATCTGTTCCTTGAAAAGGCGTATAAAGTGATATTTTGAAATATTCACAAGCTCAGTCATATCATTTAGGTTTATATTATCCTGATAATTTGAATGTATGTATTCCACAACGGTTAGAATATCCTTGTAATGCGAGCCGGAGCGCGGCGCTCCCGAGTTTTCCGAAAGCCGTATGGTCAGCAGACTGCTTAAAATATCCGACACGGCGTTTGATATCTGAATAGAGCTTAAAACGTCGGTGCGCGATGAAAGCAGTTCTATATATAAAAAATCCTGTATTATATTTCCGTGAATATTTATTTCAGATTTCCCGTTTATATCTGCGTTAAAAAGGCTGTAAAACGGTTTTACGCCGTTTCCGCCTATATGCATCCATAAAAATTCCCAGCTGTCATCAGCTGTTTTATATTTGTGATAACCGCTGCAATCGATGAGAGCGGCGGAATTTTCAGCGAGAGTAATAGTTCTGCCGCCGCAGCTGAGCGATCCTTTACCTGAAAGCGTCAGTATAAGGAGATAGCTCGGCATATCCTGCCGCTCTGTAAAATACTGTTTTCCGCATTTGAACTTGCCGAGCTCTGTTACATAGAACGGCATAGCTCTGTTTATATTTTCGCTTATTATCCATTTTGAATCGTCTGATAGATCGTTATTATAGTTGATCATGATCTCACCCCATATTGATTTTAGCATAAAAATTCACAAATAGCAATATTTTTATATTATTTTATTTGCAATATGTAATGATATGTGGTACAATAGAAGGGATTATTGAAGTCGGAATGTTATGGATCAAGAAAAAAATCAGAATTTTCCATGACATGCTTTTCACTAAAGAGCTATTATCGGAAAGGAAGCGAAGAATGAAAAGACTTGTTATAGGCATACTCGCGCACGTTGACTCGGGCAAGACGACGCTGTCTGAGGGGTTGATGTTCAGAAGCGGATGCATAAGAAAGATAGGCAGAGTCGATCACGGCGACGCGTTCCTTGACACTAATGAGATAGAGAGAGAAAAGGGAATAACGATCTTTTCAAAGCAGGCTGTGATGAGTTTGGGCGACACGGAGATAACACTGCTTGATACTCCCGGTCACATAGACTTTTCAACAGAGATGGAACGGACACTGCAGGTCCTCGATTATGCCATTCTCGTAATAAGCGGAACTGACGGCGTCCAGAACCATACAGAAACGCTCTGGCGTCTGCTCATAAGATACAATATCCCAACATTTATATTTATAAATAAGATGGACATATCCGAAAAGGATAGGAGCAGGCTTATAGAGGAGCTTCAGACGCGGCTTGATAAGAGCTGCACCGATTTTTCAGACAGGACATCGGGCGCGATGATGGAAGCGGTGGCGATGTATGATGAGAATGTTATGGAGCGCTTTCTTGAAACCGAAACGGTTACTGATGACGATATAAGAAACGCTGTAAGAAATAGAGCGGTGTTCCCGTGCTTTTTCGGTTCGGCTTTGAAGCTTGAGGGAATAGATGAATTTCTTGAGTCGCTTTGCAGCTATACGATAGCGTATAAGGGCGGCAGTAAATTCGGCGCTAAGGTGTTTAAGATATCGGAGGACGAGCAGGGAAAACGGCTTACGCACGTTAAGATAACGGGCGGAGAGCTTAAAGTAAAAACCCCTCTCGCCGGAAAAGATAAGCGCGGCGAGAGCTGGAGCGAAAAGGCTGATCAGATACGCATATATTCGGGCGAAAAATATAAGATGACAGACTGCGCCGAGTCGGGAACGATATGCGCGATAACAGGACTGAGCCGCACGTTCCCGGGAGAAGGCTTGGGAGATGAGCCTGATTCGGAGATGCCCGTGCTGGAGCCTGTGCTGACATATAAGGTCGAGGTGAAAAACGATATCCATTACGCGCTCTCGCAGCTTAAAAAGCTTGAGGAGGAAGAGCCGCAGCTCCATATAATATGGAGCGAGCCGCTGCAGGAGATCCATATTCAGCTTATGGGCGAGGTGCAGCTTGAAGTATTGAAGCGAATAATAAAAGAGCGGTTCAATATGGATGTGGAATTCGGACGCGGTTCTATATCGTACCGCGAAACTATAACTATGAGCGTAGAGGGCGTCGGACATTTTGAGCCGCTTAGGCATTACGCGGAGGTGCATGTGCTGCTTGAACCGCTGCCGCAGGGAAGCGGATTAAAGTTCGCGTCAGAATGCAGCGAGGACGTATTGGATAAAAACTGGCAGCGTCTGATACTTACGCATATGCAGGAAAAAACACATATAGGCGTTCTCACCGGCTCGCCTATAACTGATATGAAGATAACGCTTGTAGCCGGACGCGCTCATAAGAAACACACCGAGGGCGGAGATTTCCGTCAGGCTACGTACCGCGCTATAAGGCATGGACTTAAGATAGCCGAGAGCATGGGCGAGGTAAAACTGCTTGAGCCGTGGTATGATTTCAGGCTTGAGGTGCCTACGGAGAATGTGGGCAGAGCGATGACAGATATCCAGCAGATGGGCGGCGAGTTTTCGCAGCCGGAGCTTGACGGCGAATATTCGGTCATATCAGGCAGCGCGCCTGTGTCTGCCATGCGCGATTATCACACTGAGCTTACGGGATACACGCGCGGCAAGGGAAGGCTTTTCTGTTCAGTAAAAGGATATCAGCCTTGCCATAATGAAGATGAGATAATAGAGCAGGCATCATACGACAGCGAGGGAGATATCGACAATCCGGCGGACAGCGTGTTCTGCGCGCACGGCGCGGGATTTATCGTCAAATGGGACGAGGTATATGACTATATGCATGTTGACAGCGGCTACACTAATTTTGACGGTGATGACGATGATACTGAAGTAAAGGTATCGAGGTATATAAACGCCGTAGTCGATGATGATGAGCTGCTTAGAATATTTGAAAAGACATACGGACCTGTAAAGACGAAAAATTATAACGCTCTTAAGACGGTGAAGAAAAAGGAGAACAAGGCTCCTAAATTCAAGAGCAAGCCTCTGCCGTCAGGCCCGTCATATCTGCTTGTTGACGGATACAATATAATTTTTGCGTGGGACGAGCTTAGAGAAGCGTCAGAGCATAGTCTTGACGCGGCGCGTGAGCTTTTAATAAGCCGGCTGTGCAATTACAGAGGGATAACAAACAGCGAGATAATCCTCGTGTTCGACGCGTATAAGGTCAAGGGAAATCCGGGAACAGTAGAAAAAGTGAATAACATAAATGTCGTATACACCAAGGAAGCTGAAACGGCTGATATGTATATAGAAAAGGTCACTCATGAGCTGGGCAGAAAGCACCGCGTAAGAGTGGCAACGTCAGACAGTCTTGAACAGATAATCATTCTCGGCGCCGGCGCTGTGAGGATATCGGCGCGCGAATTTCTAAAAGAGATAGAGGACGCGGAGAAGGAGATAAAGGATTTTCTGAAAAGACTGTGACGCGTGATAAATTAAAGGAATGCTTATGTAAGCGTTCCGCTTAAAATAGATGAAAGAAGGTATTTAAGGAAATGAAAAGGTTTGAGAAGTCAACTAAACTTGACAATATATGTTATGACATAAGAGGACCTGTAATGGATCTGGCAAACGAGATGATAGCGGAAGGAAAGGATATATTAAAGCTAAATATAGGCAATCCGGCGCCGTTTGGTTTTGAAGCGCCTTACGATGTTGTAAAGGCGATGGCTGACGCGCTTGAAAAAAGTGAGGGATATTCTGATTCAAAGGGACTTCTTTCGGCAAGAGAGGCGATAGCAGGCTACTGCAAAAAGAAAAATATACCGAACGTCACGGTTAATGATATATACACCGGAAACGGCGTAAGCGAGATGATAACGCTTTCAATGAACGCGCTTCTCAATAACGGCGATGAGGTGCTTGTTCCGGCGCCTGACTATCCGCTGTGGACAGCGTCTGTAACTCTGGCTGGCGGAACGGCAGTTCATTATATATGTGATGAGAAGAGCAACTGGTATCCTGATATAGAGGATATGAGAAAGAAGATAACGGATAAGACAAAGGCGATAGTAGTTATAAATCCAAACAACCCGACAGGCGCTCTGTATCCGCGCGAGGTGCTTGAGCAGATAGCGGAGCTGGCGCGCGAAAACGATCTTATACTGTTCGCAGATGAGATATATGACAGGCTTGTGATGGACGGTAAGGAGCATACGGCACTCGCGTCGCTCGCGCCTGATCTTCTTACGATAAGCTTTAACGGTCTTTCAAAATCGCATCTTCTCGCCGGTTACCGCTGCGGCTGGATGTGCATCGCGGGAAATAAGGATAACGCGAAGGGATATGTAGAAGGAATAAATCTTCTGTCATCTATGCGTCTTTGCTCAAATGTTCCGGCGCAGTCGCCTATCCCTACAGCGCTTGACAATCTCGATTCAACAAAGGACCTTCTCGTTCCCGGCGGAAGAGTTTACGAGCAGAGAGTATTTATATATAACGCGCTTTGCGATATAGACGGCATAAGCGCTGTAAAGCCT
>CALXSW010000074.1 GCA_944391255.1 uncultured Clostridia bacterium
TTGAGAATTCGTTATGAGAAGTTATAAATAAAACCAACGTCTTTTTATGCCGCTTCAATAGCTCGGCCGCTATACTAAATCCGTCCGGATCGGGCATTTCTATATCTAACAGCACGATATCAAATATAATGTTTGAATTTAACAGATCCTCTCCCGAATGATATATATGTATTTCCGCGTCTTTTTCTGTAATCAATCTGTTGAGACGATCTATAAAAGACGGCTGGTCATCACAGATAGCTATCTTCATAATTGAATACACCTCCGTTTGGGTCTCTATCAATATATACTGTCAATTATACCTCAAATATTTACAAATTTCAATATCTGATAAAATTTTTAGTGATTGCATATGTTTTTTGCTGAAACTCATTATTTTACAATGCGGGAGCGTTTACAGTACCCAATATATTAATAAAATTCTTCTTGCATAAAACTGAAAAATGTGCTACAATACATTGTGAGAATAAGCAGATGATCGGAGGATTAATATGCAGATCAACGGATACGGAAAGGTACAGCAGAACAGGTACAGAAAGCTTAAAAGACGTCTTACGGGACTTATAATAATTCTCATAGTCGCTATAATAACAGTCGCGCTTGTGGGGATATTCGCAAGCGACAGCAAGATATATCAGGACAGGATAACAATACTTGAGGAAAATCACGCGCTGAAGGAGCAGGCGGAAAGCTTACAGGCGCAGGTGGACGAGCTTGAGAAAAAAGTGAGCGAGCTTGAGGGAACGGTGGCGGAAAGAGATGAATATATATCATCAATCCCGACGACGGCTCCTACAGCTCCGGCGGAAGACGAGCCGACAGCCTCGCCCGAGGCGACACAGCGCGCGGACTCGTTATCACCTCGTGAATAAGCAATAAATTTCAAAAAGGTATTGACAATAAAATTAAAATGTAATATAATAATACAAACTGAATTAAAAGCGTTGACGAAGACAGTAGTTATGCGAAAAATCTCAAAGCGAGCCGATGACGGTGCGAGGTCGGCAGAAAGTATCGCGCAATGAATATCACTTCCGAGCTGCGAGGCTGAAAGGAAACGATTAAGCCGAGTCGGGATTCCGCCGTGACGGGAACGCATATGATAGTATGCTGATTAACAAGTGGTTAATACAGAGAATATAAGATCCCTGTCTTGGTTAATCAAGGCAGGGATCTTTTGATTTCAAAGGAGCAATGAAATGAGCACTTACAAAAAGGTTGACACGAATCTGAATTTCGTGGACAGAGAAAAGAATATCGAGAAGTTCTGGAAGGACAACGATATTTTTAAGAAGAGTATCGACACAAAGGCTGACGGAGAGGTTTACACTTTCTATGACGGACCGCCTACAGCAAACGGAAAGCCGCATATCGGACACGTTTTGACGCGTGTAATCAAGGATATGATACCGCGCTATCACACAATGAAGGGCTGTAAGATCATAAGAAAAGCCGGATGGGACACTCACGGACTCCCTGTTGAGCTTGAAGTCGAAAAGAAACTCGGCATAGACGGCAAGGAACAGATCGAGGAATACGGTCTTGAGCCGTTTATAAAGGAATGTAAGGAGAGCGTCTGGAAATATAAGGGTATGTGGGAGGACTTCTCATCTACTGTAGGTTTCTGGGCTGATATGGATGATCCGTATATAACGTATGACAATAACTTTATAGAGTCTGAGTGGTGGGCGTTAAAGAAGATATGGGAAAAGGGTCTTTTGTATAAGGGACATAAGATCGTGCCTTACTGCCCGCGCTGCGGAACACCTCTTTCATCTCATGAGGTGGCTCAGGGATATAAGGACGTAAAGGAAAGATCAGCTACGGCAAAGTTCAAGGTGAACGGTGAGGAAAACACATACTTCCTCGCATGGACAACAACTCCGTGGACACTCCCTTCAAACGTCGCGCTCTGCGTGAACCCTGATGAAACATATGTAAAGATAAAGTCAGGCGATGAATATTTCATTCTCGCAAAGGAGCTTGTAAAATCAAACTTCGGCGAGGATGCGGATGTTGAAATAATTGAAGAATATACAGGTAAGGATCTTGAATATAAGGAGTATACAGGTCTTTATCATCAGGATAACCTTGATAAAAAAGGATATTATGTTACATGTGATGACTATGTAACGCTTACGGACGGTACAGGTATAGTTCATATCGCGCCGGCGTTCGGTGAGGACGACTCTAAGGTAGGAAGAAAATACGATCTGCCGTTCTTGCAGCTCGTAGACGGTCACGGCTGTCTTACAAAGGGCACTAAATGGGAAGGCGTATTCTGCAAGGACGCGGACAAGTATATCTTGCAGGATCTTGACGAAAGAGGACTTCTGTTCAACGCGCCTAAGTTTGAACACAGCTATCCGTTCTGCTGGAGATGTGACACGCCGCTTATATACTATGCGCGCGACACATGGTTCATCAAGATGACAGCTGTCAAGGATGATCTTATCAGAAATAACAAGACAGTAAACTGGATCCCTAAAACAATAGGCGAGGGAAGATTCGGTTCATGGCTTGAAAATGTTCAGGACTGGGGCATAAGCCGTAACAGATACTGGGGTACTCCGCTTAACGTATGGGAATGCTCATGCGGAAAGCGCCACGTTGTAGGATCTATAGCAGAGCTCAAGGAGATGTCAGACAACTGTCCTGACGATATAGAGCTTCACCGCCCGTTCGTTGACGCGGTAACTATAAAATGTCCTGACTGCGGCGGCGAGATGCACAGAGTGCCGGAGGTAATAGACTGCTGGTTCGATTCAGGCGCAATGCCTTTCGCTCAGTGGCATTATCCGTTTGAAAATCAGGATATATTTGAGGAAAACTTCCCGGCTGACTTCATAAGTGAAGCCGTTGACCAGACAAGAGGCTCGTTCTATTCACTGCTTGCCGAATCGACGATCTTGTTCAACAAGGCTCCGTATAAGAATGTAATAGTTCTCGGTCTTGTTCAGGACGAAAACGGTCAGAAGATGTCAAAGTCAAAGGGCAACGCCGTAGATCCGTTTGACGCTTTGCAGAAGCACGGCGCGGACGCTATAAGATGGTATTTCTACTCAAATTCAGCTCCGTGGCTGCCTAACCGTTTCCACGACAAGGCTGTAACAGAGGGACAGAGAAAGTTCATGGGCACATTGTGGAACACATACGCGTTCTTTGTGCTTTACGCTAATATAGACAGCTTTGACGCTACAAAGTACAAGCTCGAATATGACAAGCTTTCAGTAATGGATAAATGGCTGCTTTCAAGAGTAAATTCTGTTGTTAAGCAGACAGATGAAAATCTTTCAAATTATAAGATAACAGAAACGACAAAGATACTTGACAAGCTCGTAGACGATATGTCAAACTGGTACGTTCGTCTTTCACGTCAGCGCTACTGGGCTAAGGAAATGACTCAGGACAAGATAAACGCGTATATGACATTGTACACAGCTCTTGTAACATTGTGCAAGGCTGCGGCTCCGATGATACCGTTTATGACAGAGGATATATACCAGAACCTTGTGCGCTCAATTGATAAGGACGCTCCGGAGAGCATACACCTTTGCGATTTCCCTGTTGCTGATGAAAGCATGATAGATAAGGAGCTTGAGGAAGCGATGGCAGAGGTGCTCGATATAGTTGTTCTCGGCCGCGCATGCCGCAACGCGTCAAACATGAAGAGCCGTCAGCCGCTTAACGCCGTATATGTAAAGGCGGACAGCGAGCTCAAGGATTTCTATAAGGATATCATAAAGTCAGAGCTGAACGTAAAGAATGTTGAATTTGTAGATGATGTGTCAAGATTCGCGTCATACAGCTTTAAGCCGCAGCTTAAGACACTTGGCAGACGTTTCGGTAAGAATATAAATCTTGTAAGAGAAATACTCGCAAATATCGACGGTTCAGCTGCTATGGCAGAGCTTAACGAAAAGGGAACATTGACGATAAATGTAGACGGCACAGACGAGGAGCTTGCAAAGGACGACCTTCTCATTGAGGCTGCAAAGTCTGACGAGTACGTTACAGACAGCGAGGGTTCTATAACTGTCGTTCTTGAGATCAAGCTTAATGATGAGCTTATAGAAGAAGGATTTGTGCGCGAGATCGTTTCAAAGATCCAGACAATGCGTAAGGATACAGACTTTGAGGTAACAGACCGCATAAAGGTATATTCAGACGGAAACGAGAAGATCGCGGATATAATAAGCAGAAATCTTGATTATATATCGGGACAGGTTCTCGCTGACGAGTTTGTTTCAGGTGTATGCGAAAATTCAAAGGATTGGAACATAAACGGAGAAAACGTAAAGCTCGGTGTAGAACGCGTTTAATGTCGATTTATAAATGAATAATCTTGCTATAAAAATAACAATTGTTTTTGTGCAATAATTAGAATTTTCAGAAAAGCACTTGTATCTTTTGTGAAAATGAGGTAAAATAAAGAGAGAAGAAAAGAAGTCTAAGACTTTTAAACTATACCCGTTTCGGGTATAGCTTCTTTCAAAAATATATATATTTTTCTTAGGAGGAAATTACAATGGCAGTTAAAGTTGCTATCAATGGTTTCGGCCGTATCGGTCGTCTCGCTTTCAGACAGATGTTTGGTGCAGAAGGTTACGAAGTAGTTGCTATCAACGACCTTACAAGCCCTAAGATGCTTGCTCATCTTTTGAAGTACGATTCATCACAGGGTAAGTACGAGCATGCTGATGAAGTTTCAGCTACAGAAGATTCAATCATCGTTTGCGGCAAGGAAATAAAGATCTACGCAAAGGCTAACGCTGCTGAATGCCCATGGGGTGAATTGGCAGTAGACGTTGTTCTTGAATGTACAGGTTTCTATACATCAAAGGCAAAGGCACAGGCTCATATCGATGCAGGTGCAAGAAAGGTAGTTATCTCAGCTCCGGCTGGTAACGATCTTCCTACAATCGTATTCAACACAAACCACGACACATTGAAGCCAGAAGATACGATCATTTCAGCAGCTTCATGTACAACAAACTGCTTGGCACCTATGACAGATGCATTGAACAAGTACGCTCCGATCCAGTCAGGTATCATGAGCACAATCCATGCTTACACAGGTGACCAGATGACTCTTGACGGCCCACAGAGAAAGGGCGATCTCAGAAGATCAAGAGCAGCAGCAGTTAACATCGTTCCTAACTCAACAGGTGCAGCTAAGGCTATCGGCCTTGTAATCCCTGAATTGTCAGGTAAGCTCATCGGTTCAGCTCAGAGAGTTCCAGTTCCAACAGGTTCAACAACAATTCTTACAGCTGTAGTTAAGGGCAAGGATGTAACAGTTGAAGGCATCAACGCAGCTATGAAGGCAGCAGCTAACGAATCATACGGTTACAACGAAGATGAAATCGTTTCATCAGATATCGTTGGTATGAGATACGGTTCATTGTTCGACGCAACACAGACAATGGTTCTTCCGATCGCTGATGATCTTTATGAGGTTCAGGTTGTTTCATGGTATGACAACGAAAACTCATACACATCACAGATGGTAAGAACAATCAAGTACTTCTCAGAACTTGGTTAATCTTGAGAAAATATGAAAAGAAGACTCCGTACCGAAAGGTGCGGAGTTTTTTTATATTTATTTTAAATAGGTATTGACAAAACTGTTATAACTGTATATAATGTATATATACAGTTGAAGTGCGGAGGTGATTTGGTGAATATACTTATCGATAATAAAAACGGCGCGCCTATATATGATCAGATATATTCACAGATAAAAAATCAGATAATAAGCGGAGCGCTAAGGGAAAATGAAATGCTCCCCCCTATCCGCGGTCTTGCGAAGGATCTGCGTATCAGCTTTATAACAACTAAGAGAGCGTATGACGAGCTTGAAAAAGAGGGGTTTATATACACGATCCCCGCAAAGGGCTGTTATGTTGCCCCAAAAAATACAGAGCTTATACGAGAGGAAAATCTGAAAAAGATAGAGGAACATATTGAACAGGCGGTGAAGCTTGCGGCTTCATGCAATTTAAGCAAAGAGGATATAATTTCAATGATTGATTTCTGTATGGAGGATAAATTATGAACGCACTTGAAATAAGAGAGCTAACAAAGGAATATCCGGGATTTAAGCTTGATGATCTGACTTTGACGCTGCCGAGCGGCTGCATAATGGGATTGATAGGCGAGAACGGGGCAGGAAAAAGCACGACTATAAAGCTCATCCTTGATATGATACATAAGGACAGCGGAAGCGTCACTATTCTTGGCAGAGATAACGAGGACGGTATAAGTCTCACGAAGGAGGAAGTCGGAGTGGTGATGGACGAGGTGGGTATACCAGAATGTCTTACAGTCCCGCAAGTCGGAAAAATAATGAAATATACATTTAAAAACTGGGACAGTGATGAATATAAAAGAATAACGGAAAAATTCTCGCTGCCTGAGAATAAGCCGTTTAAGGATTTTTCACGGGGAATGAAAATGAAGCTTGGCATAGCTGTAGCGATGTCGCATAACAGCAGGCTGCTGCTGCTTGACGAGGCTACGAGCGGCCTTGATCCTGTAGTCCGAGATGAGGTGGTAGATATGCTCATAGATTTTACGAGAGATGAAAGTCATTCGATACTCGTTTCTTCCCATATCGTGAGCGATCTTGAAAAGCTGTGCGACTATATCGCTTTTCTTCATAACGGTAAGCTTATGCTCTGCGAGGAAAAGGATCAGCTGCTTTCTGAATTCGGGATAATACATTGCGCAAGTGATCAGCTTGACGGATTTAGAAAAGGTTCTGTCATATATAAAAAAGAATCTCCGTACGGAGTTGAGGCGATAGTGAAACGGAGTGAGATACCGTCAGGAATGAGCGTAAGTCCTGTAAGCATCGAGGAATTGTTTGTGTTTATGATAAAGGGGGCAAAGTAATATGAAAGGTCTTCTTCTTAAGGATTATTATATGATATTAAAATACTGCCGCGCATATCTGCTTATAACAGTTGTGTTTGTAGCGCTTTCGTTCGGCGGCAGTGATAATCTGTTCTTAGCGTTTTATCCGTGCATGCTTTCGGGAATGGTGCCTGTTACGCTGCTTGGATATGACGAGCGCGGAAAATGGGATAAATACGCGGGAACGCTCCCGTATACAAAGGATCAGATAGTTTCAGCCAAATATATTATAGGCATGACAACTCAGCTTCTGGTTTTTGCTTTTACGGCGGCAGCGCAGGCTGTGCGAATGATAACAAAAACAGGGTTTGATATAAATGAATATATGGTGCTGATGTCTATGATATTTCTCACATCATGTGTAGCGTCATCTATAAGCATGCCGTTTATATTCAAACTTGGAGTTGAAAAAGGACGTATAGCGTATTATATAATGATAGGCTTTGTATGCGCCGGAAGCCTCATAGGCTCAAACGTGCTTTCGGAGCCGATAAGCATTCCGGCAAAGAGCGCGGCAGCCGGCGCGTGCATTCTCGGAATAGCGGTATACGCTATATCGTGGTATATGTCAATATTGTTTTACAGGAAGAGGGAATATGGAGAACAAATGAGCGGGGGATCATACCGCTCATTTTTTATGTTTTATACTACGTTTAGATAAAATTCCACATCTTGGTATTATGCGGCTGTATACTGTTATGAGTGTATAGTTGTAATTTATGTATAAATTAACGTCATGTTATTTATATGTTATATACAATAATTTGATTGTCAATAAATATTTTGCGGTATACTATAGACACGATAAAACTGTTATGCTATAATAATTATAATATCTATCTGATTTTATCGCAATGTTATAAAGTTGGTATAATTACCAAAGGGGTATCTAGGTAAATAAAATTACAGAAGGAGATGGTGATAATAAATGAATAGAATTTTTAGAGTTGTT
>CALXSW010000075.1 GCA_944391255.1 uncultured Clostridia bacterium
AGAATATATGCACAGCAAGCTCACTGACGAGCAGTATAAATCAATAGTTAATCTTGGTTATAAATACGCGTATGTATTTCTTGAAGAATAATATATAAAATCAGAGATAATGTCGCGAGATCTAATAAAATTGCAGACAGTTGTGTATGCGCGCAAAAAGAGGCTGTTACAGCCTCTTTTTGATTAAAATATAAGAAACGGGAGAAAAAGATGAAGGGATTTCTTGATAAAAAATACGGGATAGTTATTACAGCTATCATATGTAATCTTTTGTGGGGAAGCGCGTACCCAGGGATAAAGATAGGTTATGAGCTTTTTAACATAACAGACAGCACTGCTGAAAAATTGTTTTTTGCGGGACTGCGATTTATGATAGCCGGAATTATGGTGCTCGCTGTTTCAATACCGATAAAAAAGAGCGTGCCAAAGCTAACAAAGAACAACGCGAAGGAAATAGTTGTTATAGCCTTAGTGTACACTGCAATGCAGTATGTTTTCTTTTATATCGGTTTGTCAAACACATCAGGCTCTAATGGATCTATAGTCAACTCGTCAACGACATTTATCGCTCTTATAGCGGCTCATTTTATATATAAGAACGAAAAAATAACGCCCGCGAAAGGAATAGGCGCTGTGATCGGATTTGCCGGTGTGCTCGTAATACTGCTGTCAGACGGCGTGAGCGGATTTTCCTTAACAGGCGATGGTTTTATTTTGATAGCCGCGGCATGCTTTGTAGCAGGCTCTATGCTTTCAAAAAGAGCGGCTGCAAAGTCTGACTCAATGACTGTGACAGGATATAATCTTCTAATAGGCGGAGTGGTTCTTACGTTAGCGGGCGTCGCTGGGAATGGGGTGCTTAAGACTGTAAATATAAACGGAATACTCATATTGCTTTATCTCGCATTCCTTTCAGCCGCGGCATTTACGCTGTGGACAATGCTGCTTGAGAGAACGAAGGTCAGCACAATAAGCGTATTTAACTTTATAATACCGGTGTCAGGAACTATTTTGTCTGCTATCTTCATGAAAGAAAATATCGCGGATATAAGATATTTGTTCTCTTTGATACTTGTGTGCGCCGGAATAGTTATCGTAAATAAAGAGTGGAAATAGTACAAAGTATACATAAATTTGTGTTCCAATTATGGGCATTATGTCACTGTCAAATCGCACAAAAAAAAGCAAGAATTTTCTTCATTGTGAGGTTTATACAAATAAAATATTATAATTTTGTGAATTATAAGACTAACAATTTTAATAAAAATATGTTATTATATATATACATTCAGAAAGAAGAGAAGTACCATAAAACAGCGAGTGGTTCTTCGGTCTTCTAAAATTATTTTAAGTGAGGTAAAAGAAATGGCAGATTTACAGTTAAATCATATTTATAAGAGATATGCAGGTAACGTTACAGCAGTTAGTGACTTCTGTATAGATATTGCTGATAAGGAATTTATCATTCTTGTTGGTCCTTCAGGTTGTGGTAAGTCAACAACACTTCGTATGATCGCAGGTCTTGAAGAAATTTCAGACGGTGAACTTTACATAGGCGGTAAGCTCATGAACGATATCGCTCCTAAGGATAGAGATATCGCCATGGTATTCCAGAACTACGCTTTGTATCCACATATGACAGTATTTGAGAACATGGCTTTCGCTCTTAAGCTCAGAAAGACTCCAAAGGATGAGATCAAGAAGAGAGTAACTGAAGCAGCAAGGATCCTCGATATCGAACATCTCCTCGACAGAAAGCCAAAGGCTTTGTCAGGTGGTCAGAGACAGAGAGTTGCTATGGGTCGTGCTATTGTACGTTCACCAAAGGTATTCTTGATGGACGAACCTCTTTCAAACCTCGATGCTAAGCTCAGAGTTGCCATGAGAACAGAGATTAAGAAGCTTCACCACAAGCTCCAGACAACATTTATCTACGTTACACATGACCAGACAGAAGCTATGACAATGGGTACAAGAATCGTTGTTATGAAGGATGGTGTTGTTCAGCAGATCGATACACCTGCAAATCTTTATAATGAGCCATGCAACCAGTTCGTAGCAGGATTTATTGGTTCACCACAGATGAACTTTATCAATGCAAAGCTCGTTCAGAAGGGTTCAGCATTGTATGCAGAATTTGGTAAGGAATCAATAAAGATACCTGAAGGCAAGGCTTCAAAGCCAGAGCTTAAGGCTTATATCGGCAAAGAAATTGTTCTCGGTATCAGACCTGAGGATCTTTATGATGACGGCGCATTCTTGTCAACATATCCTGACGCAGTAGCAGACGCATATGTTGAAGTAACAGAAATGATGGGCGCTGAAACATATCTGTACGTAACGATTAACGGCGTTCAGTTCACTGCAAGAGTTAACACTCGTTCAACAGCTAAGACTGGCGATACAGTTAAGATCGGTTTCGATGTAAATAAGATGCATTTCTTTGATAAGGATACAGAAAAGGCGATCCTCAACTAATATTATATATTTTGAATATGTAATTGAAAAACCGCATTCTTTAACGGAATGCGGTTTTTTGTGTTGATGCCGCTGTTTGGCTAAAATCGCTATTGATTTTTTTACTGTTTCATGTTATTATATTATGCGTAAATATATGGATCGGAGAAAAAATATATGAGAGAATTCACTGTAAACGGCAACGATGCCGGACAGCGTATTGATAAATTTATTTCAAAACTTATGCCAAAGCTTCCGAAATCTATGATGTATAAGGGATTTAGGAAAAAGTGCGTAAAGCTGAATGGCAGGCACGTTAAGGACGGAGCTGTGTTCGTAGAGGAGGGCGATAATATAAAGCTCTACTTCAATGATGAGTTTTTTGAACCTGAGCCTGAATTCAGATATGTGAAGCCTGATCTTGATATCGTGTATGAAGATGAAAATATCATGGTAATAAATAAGGCGGTGGGCGTTGTAGTTCACGCGGATGAGAAGGGGAGCGGAAAGACGCTTATTGATATGGTTCAGAGCTATCTGTTTTCAAAGGGGGAGTATGACCCGCATACGGAAAATACTTTTAAGCCGTCATTATGCAACAGACTTGATAGGAATACGGGCGGTCTTATTATAGCAGCAAAGAATTCGGAAGCACTCAGAGCGATGAACGAGCGCATACGCAGCCGTGAGGTTCATAAATACTATATGGCAATAGTAGAGGGATACACGGAGAAGAACGGTCATTTGACGGGATATACGACAAGGAAAGCAAAGGTCACAGAGGTGTCTGATGCGCCTGTAAAGGGCGGACTTGAGGTATCGCTTGACTATGAAACTGTGAAGCAGAGTAACGGATATTCGCTCGTAAGCGTGGAGCTTCACACCGGAAGAACTCACCAGATACGCTCACAGTTCGCTCATATCGGTTTCCCGCTCGCCGGTGATACAAAATACGGCGGTCATGGGGGAATGTACAGACAGGCGCTGTGGAGCGTAAAGCTGAGGTTTGATTTTAAGGATACAGATTTTATACTGGGTTATCTCAACGGAAAAGAAATAAGCATAGACGCGCCGTTTGATATATAGCGGAAAGGATCATAGAAATAATGGAATTGACATCACCAAAAATTATAAAGCAGATTGCGGCAGATTACGGATTTGTATTTAAAAAGGGACTTGGTCAGAATTTTTTGACGTCGGGCAAGATACTTGAGGAGATCGCGGAGGCGGCTGAAATAGATGATGGCGGAGTAATAGAGATAGGACCGGGATTCGGTGTGCTGACGAACGAGCTGTGTAAGACAGCGAAAAAGGTCGTGGCGCTTGAGATAGATGAAAGGCTTATACCAATACTCGCCGATACTATGGCTGAATATGACAACCTCAAGGTGATAAATAAGGACTGTCTGAAAATCGACATGAGAGCGCTTATAGAGGAGGAGTTTGGCGGAGAGACGATAAGCATAGCCGCAAATCTTCCGTATTATATAACAACGCCTATAATAACGAGCCTTATTGAAGCAAAGCTGCCGATAAAAAATATGGTCGTAATGGTTCAGAAGGAAGTCGCTGAGCGTATACAGGCGAAGCCGTCAACGAAGGATTACGGCGCGCTTTCAATATTGTGCCAGTATTACACCGATCCGGAGATAGTAACGATAGTTCCGGCAGGACTATTTGTTCCGCCGCCAAAGGTGGACAGTGCTGTTTTGAAAATGCGTTTTCTTGATGAGCCGAGAGTCAGGGTGAATGACGAATCGTTGTTTTTCAGAACGGTAAAGGCGGCATTCTCGCAGCGCAGAAAAACACTGCTCAATTGTCTTGCGTCAAATTTCCCTCTCGGCAAGGAGAAGCTGTCTGAAATAATGGAAAGCGTCGGTATAGATCCGCGCCGCCGCGGAGAAACGCTTTCGCTTAAGGAATTCGCAAGTCTTTCAGACGCATTGGGGAAAGAAAGTAAATAACAATATAGGCAGAGACCAGCAGAGCCTTTTAGGCTCTGTTTTTTTTTTGGTGAATGGTTATAAATAATACACAAAATTAATTGTATAAATATACATATTAAACATAGATGTGTTGACTTTTAATAAGGTATATGATAAAATTTATGTATAATTATAAATGCGCTGTATGAAGAAGAAGGAATAAAAATAATAGAGATAAGGGGG
>CALXSW010000076.1 GCA_944391255.1 uncultured Clostridia bacterium
GCAGCTGCTGCGCCGCCGTCAGCTGCGCCTGCTACCATAACTGGAGCTGCTGCGCTTACGCCAAATTCATCTTCCATCATCTTTACGAGTTCTGCAACTTCAAGTAACTTTAATTCCTTGATTGAATCAAGAATTGCATTCAAATCTGCCATTTTATTTTCCTCCTATAATTAAGAAATCGTTTTTTTATTTAATAGATTTAATTATTCAGCTGGTGTTTCAGCTGCTTCTTCTGCAGGAGCTTCTGTAGCTTCTGCCGCTTTCTTCGCTACGAGATCAGCAATTTCTTCGCCGCCGTCAACAACTGTAGCAAGCAATCTTGCCAAGCCGCTGATAGGTGAGAGCATGCTGCCCATCATCTTCGCGATCAATGTATCCATGTTTGGTGTAGCTGCGAGCTTCTTAACTTCGTCAAGAGACATAACAGCGCCATCCATGAAACCGCCCTTAAGCTCGAGCTTATCATTTGTCTTTGCAAAATCAGCAAGAACCTTTGCCGGAGCAACTGCGTCCTCTGATGATATTGCAAGAGCTGTAGGTCCATGAAGAACCTCGTCAAGACCTTCGATACCTGCTTCATCAACAGCTCTCTTCAAGATCTTGTTCTTGATAACAAAATACTTTACGTTAGCTTCACGAAGCTTGTTACGCAATTCTGTATCTTCTGCAACAGTAAGACCTCTGTAGTCAACAAGAACACCTGTCTGAGCTGCCTTGATAAGTTCAACTGCTTCTGCTACCTGCGCTTTCTTAGCTTCCAAAACCTGTGCGTTTGGCATTTAGTTTCACCTCCATAATAAACTATTTGTGAACCTTGTCTTTTTCATAAAAAAAGACTCAATGCCGTAGACGCAATGAGCCAAAATCCAAAACGGATTCCTACAATTATAATTGCCTCGGTTGGACTTACGGAATAACCTGCCGACTGTCTACGGTTTGTCAACTATTTAAGTATATCATAAAAACTTGAGTTTGTCAAGTGTTTTTTTAAATTTATTTTTATCTGACAGAACAGTGTTCCCGTTCTGTCAGATAAAATATAAGATCTATATTATATACGATCAGCTAAGCTTTGCCTGGTTAACCTTTACGCCAGGGCCCATTGTTGATGCTACAACAACGCTTCTGAGATACTGACCCTTTGCAGCCGACGGCTTAGCCTTGATGATAGCGCCCATAAGAGCGTTGAAGTTTTCCTCAAGCTTAGCAGCGCCGAATGATACCTTACCGATTGGGCAGTGGATGATGTTTGTCTTGTCCAATCTGTATTCGATCTTACCTGCTTTGATCTCATTTACAGCCTTTGTAACGTCCATTGTTACTGTGCCTGCCTTTGGTGATGGCATGAGTCCCTTAGGACCGAGGACCTTACCAAGACGACCAACTACACCCATCATATCAGGTGTTGCAACTACAACGTCAAAGTCAAACCAGTTTTCACCCTGGATCTTTGAAACAAGATCCATCTCGCCTACATAATCTGCGCCTGCTGCCTTAGCTTCCTCAGCCTTAGCGCCCTTAGCGAATACAAGCACCTTTGCGCTCTTACCTGTACCGTTAGGAAGAACGATAGCGCCTCTTACCTGCTGATCAGCGTGTCTTGAGTCAACGCCGAGCTTTATGTGAGCTTCAACTGTCTCGTCGAACTTTGCCTTTGCAGTCTTAGTAACGAGTTCCATAGCTTCTGTAGTGTCGTAAAGCTTTGATCTGTCTACAAGCTTTGCACTTTCCTTATAATTCTTACCTCTGAACATTCCAAAAACCCTCCTTAGTCGCCTACGATTACGCCCATGCTGCGGCAAGTGCCGGCAATCATGCTCATAGCTGCTTCAAGTGATGCTGCATTCAAGTCAGGCATCTTTGTTTCAGCGATCTGCTGAAGGTCTGCCTTTGAAATTGTAGCAACCTTTGTCTTATTCGGTACGCCTGAACCGCTCTGGATCTTACAAGCCTTCTTGATAAGTACAGGAGCCGGTGGAGTCTTTGTAACGAACGAGAATGAACGGTCTGCATATACTGTAATAACTACAGGAATGATAAGACCTGCGTCCTTAGCTGTCTTTTCGTTAAATTCCTTTGTAAACTGCATGATGTTTACACCGTGCTGACCCAAAGCTGGACCAACTGGTGGTGCAGGAGTAGCTTTACCTGCTGGAATCTGCAATTTGATATAACCTGCGATTTTCTGTGCCATAATGGCCACCTCCTTAAAATATTTGCAATACTTGATTATTGCGTGTGGTAATTGCGGATCATACGATCCTCCCACCGTCACCGGAGGGATCGACATTACTGTCTGTCTTGCCGCTTTGCGGCATTTTTTACCGTCTTGCGGCGGTGTGTATTTCAAACGGGATAATTCCCGATCAAAAACGATTTATCAATCCACAAGCTGAACCTGTGTGTGACTGATCTCAACAGGAGTTTCACGACCAAACATTGAAACAGTGACTTTAAGAGTTCCCGTTTCACTGTCGATGCTTTCGATATTGCCCGAGAAGCCTTCCATAGGTCCGGACTTGATCTCAACAAGATCGCCGACTCTGAACTTGATATCAGCCTGACGAACCTGCTCTACTCCCATCATTTTAACCTCAGCATCTGTCAGCGGAACCGGCTTTGATCCGGGTCCTACAAATCCCGTAACGCCCCGCGTGTTGCGGACAACGTACCAGCTTTCGTCTGTCATTATCATTTTTATAACGACATAGCCCGGGAAAAGCTTTCTCTGTACTGCCTTAGTGGCTGTTTCACCTTTCTTCGCTTCTTCCTCAAGGACAGTTTCCATAGGTATCTTAACGTCCATGATGAGTGATTCGAGTCCGCGGTTTTCAACAGTCTTTTCAATACTTTCCTTTACTTTGTTCTCATAACCGGAATAGGTGTGAGCAACATACCATTTAGCTTCTTCTGCCATTCTTCACCGCTCCTTTCGACAAATCTCTGTTGATTAAAGTATATTTGTCAGCAAGGAGAATAAACCTGAGAATGCGATGTCAAATACAAACAGAAACAATCCTATCAATATAAGGAACACTATTATAACAAGTGTGTTCTGCTTCATCTGATCTTTTGAAGGCCATGTGACCTTCTTCAGCTCCGACTTAGTTTCAATGAAGTAGCTCTTTAATCTGGCAAAGAAAGGCTTCTTCTTTGTCTTTACATTTGTATCAGCCATGCTTAACACTTCCTTCTCTAAAAACTAAATCTAAATTACTTTGTTTCCTTGTGCAATGTATGCTTTCTGCAGAACTTGCAGTACTTGTTCATTTCAAGTCTGTCAGGATCGTTCTTCTTGTTTTTCATTGTATTGTAATTTCTCTGCTTGCATTCCTGACAAGCCAATGTGATCTTTACGCGCATTATTTTGTCCTCCATTTATTTATTGATCCTTTTATTTTGTATGCAAAAAAAAAGAACCTTTTCTTCAACACCGCTATTTTAACATAGTATGGTGTATTTGTCAAGTGTTTTTTTGATTTTTTATTATTTTACCTTAAAACATCGCGATGTCTTATTATAAACAGGAATTGTTTGTACAATTTAAACATAACGCCTTAAATATAGCGCCGGAGCAGATGTAATAAAATCCGCTCCGGTGTATCATAATTTTATTTCTTCTTTCTGCCCGCAGCTTTGCCGCGAAGATCGGTGCTCAATATTCTCTTTCTCATTCTAAGATAATTCGGAGTTACCTCAAGCAGCTCATCATCTGAAATGAATTCAAGACATTCCTCAAGGCTCATATTGCGCGGAGGAACAAGCTTAAGCGCTTCATCTGATCCCGATGCTCGCGTGTTTGTAGCATGCTTCTTCTTGCAGACGTTTACTGTGATATCCTCGTTTCTTGAGCATTCGCCGACTATCATTCCCTCGTAAACTTCTACGCCCGGTCCTATAAACAGTGTTCCGCGCTCCTGAGCGTTGAACAAACCGTATGTTATACTTGTGCCGTTTTCCCATGCGATAAGCGTTCCGCGGTTTCGGGTGCTCATATCGCCCTTGTACGGCTCATAGCATTCAAGAATACTGTTTACTATCGCGCTGCCCTTTGTGGCTGTAAGTATCTCATTTCTGAAACCTATAAGACCTCTTGAAGGTATCAAAAATTCAAGTCTTGTATAATTCTGCGCCGTAGGACTCATATTTGTCATATTACCCATTCTCGCGTTTACTCTGTCCATTACCGCGCCTGTGTATTCTTCAGGCACATCGATCGTAAGACGCTCTATCGGCTCGCACTTAACACCGTCTATTTCCTTATATATAACAACAGGGTTTGAGACCTGGAACTCATATCCCTCACGTCTCATATTCTCTATAAGGACCGACAGATGCAGCTCGCCTCTGCCCGATACTATAAACGCCTCTGTCGTATCCGTTTCATCAACGCGCAGGCTGACATTTGAGTCAAGCTCGCGGAAAAGTCTGTCACGGAGATGACGTGATGTTACAAACTTGCCGTCCTTTCCGGCAAATGGGCTGTCGTTTACGCTGAATGTCATTGAAAGAACAGGATCGTCTATCTTTACAAACGGAAGAGCTTCCGGAACGTTTACATCGCAGAGTGTTTCGCCTATATTGATATCTGTTATTCCCGATATCGCAACTATGTCGCCGGCGCCTACCTCGTCTGAAACACCTTTCGCAAGGCCCTCGTATGTGTAAAGCTTTGTTACCTTTCCGCGTCCTACTTTGCCGTCATGGCGGCATATGGAAACGCTCATTCCTGTTTTTACAGATCCGCGCTGTACCTTTCCGACAGCTATTCTGCCCGTGTAATCGTCATAGTCGATATTTGAAACGAGCATCTGGAACGGAGCGTCATCAACACAGTCCGGACATGGTATTTCTCTTACTATCAGCTCAAAAAGCTCCTTTAGATCAGTAGCCGGAACTTCAGGACTGTATTCTGCTGTTGCCCATCCATCACGGCCTGACGCGAATATTACAGGAGTGTCAAGCTGTTCCTCTGACGCGCCGAGATCTATAAACAGTTCAAGCACCTCGTCTACGACCTCATACGGACGCGCGTTCGGTCTGTCTACCTTATTTACAACGAATATAGGATGCAGATCAAGCGCGAGAGCCTTAGACAATACAAATCGAGTCTGCGGCATACAGCCTTCAAACGCGTCTACGAGCAGCAAAACGCCGTCAGCCATTTCCAGACCGCGCTCGACCTCGCCGCCGAAATCAGCGTGTCCGGGAGTGTCTATAATATTTATCTTCACATCGTTATAATAAAGTGATGTGTTCTTTGCAAGTATCGTTATTC
>CALXSW010000077.1 GCA_944391255.1 uncultured Clostridia bacterium
TAATCATGGAAATAATCGGATGGGGAAAAATAAAGGAAAATGTCATATGCTCATCGCTTGCGGTCCTTATAGGGCTTGCTATGGGAGTTATAGGCGGTGTGTTCGGATGCGCGCTTGAGTTTGTGGCTGATATAAGAGTTGACAGATACGCACAGTTTACTCCATTTTTGGGATTTGCTGGTATACTTATAATATTTATGTATAAAAAGATAAGCCCGCGCTCACAGCAGGGAATGGAAATGGTAATAGCCTATGAAATGGGCGAGCTGAGCGAGAAATCGGAGATAAAGGATTACGGTAAGGCGTATAAGATAGGCAAGTTCCCTAAAGCATTCGTGATATTAAAAATAGTTTCAAATGTAATAATGCAGCTGTTCGGCGCAAGCACCGGCAAGGAAGGAACAATAGCGCAGTGCGGAGCGGCTATCGCCGACTATGTGAGCCGCGCGTTCAATTGCCGCAAATATTCTCAAATATTGCTTATTGCCGGAGTGAGCGGAGCTGTCAGCAGTATCTTCCAAACGCCTCTTGGCGGAATGTTTTTCGCTCTCGAATTCATTGCCGCAGGGGTTATGTTCTATAACGCGCTTATCCCGTCGTTTATAAGCGCATTTACCGCGTCATGGGTGGCGCAGTTTTTAGGATATCACGCGTATTCGGTGGATATAGCGATATCAGTTCCCGTTACGGGCAAAAGTGTTTTTATGATAGTTATAAGCTCGATTATTTTCGGACTGCTTGGAAGGATATTTATAAGAGCGCTGCATGACTGGAAAAAGCTCTCGGAAAAGATCTTTAAAAATCCATATGTAAGAATATTTGTATTCGGTTCAATAATGGCGATCCTTATATTATTTGTGCATGATGGGTTATATGCCGGAACGGGCGAAAAAATGATGAAGTCCGTTCTTAACGGCGACGGATACCATGTTTATGATTTCGCGCTGAAGCTGATATTTACGGTCGTCTGCGTCGGGGTGGGATTTACCGGCGGAGAGATGATGCCGCTTATGGCGATAGGAGTTTCAGCCGGAGCCGCGCTGTCAGGGCTTACAGGACTGCCTCTGGAGCTTTCAGCAGTAATGGGATGTATCGGAGTGTACACCGGCGCCACAAATACGCTTGTATCGCCTATATTTATAGGTATAGCGATGTTTGGCGGAGATACTGCTACATATATGGCGGTTGCGAGCGTTATCGCGTACGCCGTAAACGGAAATCATTCTATATATCACGGTCAAAGAACGCTTATAGCGTCAATGTACGGAGTTTTAAAGAAAACGGATTAATCGTATAAGGAGATTTAGATACAAATGGTATTGCTTAATGTAAGTAATTTAAAGAAAATGTTTCTGGATGAAACGCTGTTTGACGGTGTATCGTTTAATATTGCCGATGGTGACAAGATAGGATTTGTCGGTGTGAACGGCGCCGGTAAATCAACGCTGTTCAAGATCATCAACGGAATGATGGATCATGACGGCGGCGAGATATACAGGAATAAACTGACAAAGACAGGGTATCTCGATCAGCATACATGTATCGAGTCTGACAAAACGATAATGGGTGAGATGCTCAGTGCTTTTGAGGAAGTTATAGATATAGAAAATCAGCTTGAGGATATACGGTACGATATAGAAAATAAAAACGGAGATCTTGACACGCTTATAGCGCGCCAGACGAGCCTTCATGAAAGGTTTGAAGAGCTTGACGGGTATCAGTATAAGAGCCGTATACGTTCCGCGCTGATAGGTCTCGGTTTTTCTGAGGATGAGTTTGACAAGAAGGTGTCAACGCTCTCGGGCGGACAGAAAACGCGTGTATCGCTTGGCAGGCTTCTGCTTTCTGATGCAAACCTTTTGCTGCTTGACGAGCCTACGAACCATCTCGATATAGATTCTGTTGAATGGCTTGAAGGATTTTTGCAGTCATATAAACGCGCGTTTGTCGTAATATCGCATGACAGATATTTTCTTGATAAGGTCACTAACAGGACTTTTGAAATGGACAGCGGAAGGCTTAGAACGTATACAGGCGGATACAGTGAGTATACAAAGCAGCGCGAGGTCGAGAGGCTGACAGAAGAGCGCAACTATGCCAACACTATGAGGGAGATAGAGCGACTTGAAGGAATAGTTGAGCAGCAGAGAAGATGGAACAGGGAAAAGAATATAAAGACAGCTGAAAGCAAGATGAAGGTCATAGACAAGCTTGAAAAAACGCTTGTAAAACCGCAGTCGGAGCAGGAGGAGATAACTTTTTCGTTTAAATCACTGCCGGGCGGCGGAAATGATGTGCTTATAGCTGAAAATCTCGGAATGAGCTTTAATGGAAAGCGTGTTTTTCACGGCGCTAACGCTCATATAGTAAAGGGCGAAAAGGTATTCCTTTTAGGCGCAAACGGCTGCGGAAAGACAACGCTGATAAAGGAGATACTCGGCCAGTATGAGCCTACAGAGGGAAGCGTAAAAATAGGCGCTAACATAGAGATAGGATATTATGATCAGATACAGGAAAATCTTGATCCGGAAAAAAATATATTTGACGAGCTGCACGACACATATCCGAATATGACAACAACAGAGATCAGAAACGCTCTCGCAGTATTTCTGTTCAGAGGCGAGGATGTGTTTAAGGAGATAAAAAAGCTTTCAGGTGGAGAGCGGGCGAGAGTGGAGCTTGCAAAGCTGATGCTCCGTCCTGTCAATTTCCTGATCATGGACGAGCCTACGAACCATCTTGATATAGATTCGAGAGAAGCTCTTGAGAAAGCGCTTGAAAATTATGACGGTACGATGCTTATGGTATCGCATGACCGTTATTTTATAAATAAGCTTGCTGACAGAATTTTGTATATGACGGAAAACGGACTTGAAAATTATCTCGGTTCGTATGATGATTATATGGAAAAGAAAGCAGCTGTCGCGCATGAAGCGGCTGAGCAGGCTCCGGAAAAACCAAAGAATCTTGATTATCAGGAGCAGAAGCGTCTTGCGGCAGAAAAGCGAAAGGTCCTGAACAGGTTTAAAAAGGTAGAGGAGCTTATAGATGAGCTTGAAAATGAAATAAATGATATTAATGAGGAAATGCTCGATCCGAAATTATCAGACGATTTCACAAAGCTTGCGGAGCTTTCGGAAAAAGCGCAGGCTAAAAATGAGGAGCTTGAAAAGCTCATGGAGGAATGGGAAGAACTCCAGATAGAAATTGAAGAGAAGGGTTATGAGGAATAATGAGAGCTGTAATTCAGAGAGTGAAACACGCCTCGGTGACAGTTGAAAATGAGGTCATAGGCAAAATAGGTCATGGCTTGCTTATCCTGCTTGGCGTTGGCGGCGGAGACAGTGAAACAGATATGAAGTATATAGCGGATAAATCGATGGGACTCAGGATATTCAGTGATGAAAACGACAAGATGAATTTGAGCGTTAGCGATGTCGGAGGAGAGATACTTGTCGTTTCGCAGTTTACTTTATACGGCGACTGCCGCAAAGGGCGCCGTCCGAATTTCACTCCGGCCATGGAGCCTGTCGGAGCTAACGCAATGTACGAAAAATTTGTAAAATATCTTGAAGACAGCGGGATGAGAGTGCAGAAAGGAAGCTTCGGCGCGGATATGAAGGTGGAGCTTTTAAATGACGGTCCTGTCACTATTTTGCTTGACAGTACTAAGGTTTTATGATACAATTAGTTTGGTAGATAATGAAAAAAATCAACTCACAACGGAGGATCAATATATGAATAACGAAACAGTCATAGTGCTTGACTTTGGCGGTCAGTATAATCAGCTCATAGCAAGACGTGTGCGTGAGTGCAATGTATACTGCGAAGTCATGCCTTACAGCAAGAGTATTGAAGAGATAAAAGCTAAAAATCCTGTAGGTATAATATTTACCGGCGGACCAAACAGCGTATACGAGGCTGATTCACCTAAATATTCAAATGAGATATATGAGCTTGGAGTGCCTGTTCTCGGCATCTGCTACGGAAGCCAGCTTATGGCGTATTCATTGGGCGGAAATGTTGAAAAGGCTGAAAAGCGTGAATACGGAAAGATAGAGATCACTCATGAGGATTCGCTCCTTTTTGAGGGTGTGGACAAGAATACTATCGTATGGATGAGCCACACTGATTATATTGAAAGAGTACCTGAAGGATTCAAGGTAACAGCTGTATCAGATTCATGCCCGTGCGCAGCGTATGAAAACGCGGAAAGAAAGCTGTATGCGGTTCAGTATCACCCTGAGGTAAACCACACTGTGGAAGGACAGAAGATGCTCCGCAACTTCTTATATAATATCTGCGGCTGTAAGGGCGACTGGGTAATGAGCGACTATGCAAAGAAAGCGGTTGCCGCGCTTAAGGAAAAGATAGGCGATAAGAAAGTGCTTTGCGCGCTTTCGGGCGGAGTTGATTCATCTGTTGCCGCGCTTATGATCCATAAGGCCGTAGGCGATCAGCTCACATGCGTGTTTGTTGACAACGGCTTGCTCCGTAAAAATGAAGGCGATGAGGTAGAGAACGTTTTCAGAAAGCAGTTCGATATAAATCTTATCCGCGCTAACGCGCAGGATAGATTCCTCGGCAAACTCGCAGGTGTAACAGAGCCTGAAAAGAAGAGAAAGATAATAGGCGAGGAATTTATACGAGTATTCGAGGCAGAGGCTAAGAAGATAGGAACAGTAGATTTCCTCGTACAGGGAACGATATATCCGGACGTTATAGAGTCAGGAACAGGTGACGCGGCTGTTATAAAGAGCCATCATAATGTAGGCGGACTTCCAGAGCATGTTGATTTCAAGGAAATAATAGAGCCTTTGAGAGATCTGTTCAAGGATGAAGTAAGACAGCTGGGAATAGAGCTTGGTTTACCGGAAAAATTCGTATGGCGTCAGCCATTCCCGGGCCCGGGACTTGCGGTAAGAGTAATAGGCGAGATAACAGAAGAAAAGCTTGCAATACTGCGTGACGCAGACGCGATTTTCCGTGAGGAAATAGCGAACGCGGGACTTGACAGAAGCATAAACCAGTATTTCGCTGTAATAACAGATATGCGTAGCGTCGGCGTAATGGGCGACGGCAGAACGTATGATTACACATTGGCATTAAGAGCCGTAACAACAACAGACTTCATGACAGCCGACTGGGCAAGGATCCCATACGATGTGCTTGAAAAAGCATCAAACAGGATCGTAAACGAGGTTCAACACGTAAACAGACTTGTTTACGACATCACCTCCAAGCCACCGGCAACAATCGAGTGGGAATAAGGACAAAAGCCACATAAACCGCATAGCTGTGCGGTTTATGCGGCTTTTTAAATTGAAATCGTTGCAAAATCGTTGCAGATTTCAAATATTTACTAAATTATTTTAATTTTTCGAGTTTCTTTAATATTTCTTCGTGTTTATCAGGGTATAGGTGCGAATAAATTTCAAGTGTTGTGCTCACGCTCTCATGTCCGAGTAATTCAGAAACAAGAAGAGGTTCAGATCCTTGTTCTATAAGCATGGAAGCATAACTATGTCTTAATCCGTGGATTTTTATGGGTGTTACTCCTGCTTTTTTACAGGTATATGCCATTTCGTGTTTTAGCGTAGATTTCGTGAAAGGAAATAGTCGTTCATCCGGCTCATAATCATACAGTCGGTCAACATAGTTTTTTACATCTTCAAGCACAAAATCAGGTACCGGAACAGATCTCTCGCTTTTAGGCGTCTTAGGCGGTAGAAATATATCCTCACCGTTAAGTCTCGCATAATTTTTTGTTACAGAAACTCTTTTATTTTCAAAATCAAAATCGTTATAAGTTAGAGCAAGTAGCTCACCGACTCTAAGACCTGTCCAAAATAATATTTCAAAAGCCAATTTACTGCGATGGCGCGTTAGACATTCATGGAATTTTTTAAATTCATCCAGT
>CALXSW010000078.1 GCA_944391255.1 uncultured Clostridia bacterium
AATCACCCTATATAATAAGTATATTTTATATAATTATCTATAATAATATTTATATTTATTCCGCGCTGATATCTATCTTCCAGCCTGTAAGCTTAGCCGCAAGTCTTACATTCTGTCCTGACTTGCCTATCGCAAGAGAAAGCTGATATTCCGGCACGATAACCTTCGCGCTCTTTTCTTCCTCGTTTACAGTGCATGATATTATCTTTGACGGCGAGAGAGCTGCCGATATATATTCCGCCGGATCCTCGCTCCACTTTATAATATCGATCTTCTCGTTTTTAAGCTCGTCATTTATATTCTGGACTCTCATTCCTCTTGGTCCTATGCAAGCGCCCTGAGCGTCAACGTCCGGATCATTTGAATATACAGCGATCTTTGTTCTTGAACCGCCCTCTCTTGCGATGCCCTTAATAACAACGACACCGTTTTCGATCTCCGGCACCTCTTTTTCAAAAAGCTTTTTCACAAGATCCGGATGAGTTCTTGACAATATAAGCTGTGTGCTCTTATTGTCAGTTCTTACATCGCTTACATAAAAGCGCATCGTTTCTCCCGGAGTATAGACCTCGCCCTCAGGCTGTTCCTTTTTCGGCAGATATGCCTCAGCCTGATTATACTGCTCAACGTCAACATAGACTTTATCAGCATCTACAAGAATGATCTTTCCTGATACGAGTCCTATCGATCTGTCTGATCTTCCACCGTAAATGATACCGCGTTCAGCCTCGCGTATCTTCTGTGTTACAACCTGCTTTGCAGTCATAGCGCTGACTCTTCCGAAATCCTTTGGTGTAACCTCTATATTGACAACGTCATCAAGGTCAAGACCCGGTCTTATCGCTCTCGCGTCCTCAAGTGATATCTCTTCTCTCGGATCAAACACTTCTTCAACAACGACCTTTTTTGCATAAACCTTTATAGCTCCCGTTTCACGGTCAACAAAAACATTCACATTCGGGTTATCATTCTTTCCCTTATAATAATTCTTCTTGTATGCCGCGACTAAAGCTACCTCAAGAGCGTTTATGATAACGTCTTCATCAATACCGCGTTCATTACATAGATCTGCTATCGCACTTAACAATTCATTCATTTTAGCTACACCTGTCCTGTTCTTTAAAAAATAAACTTTAGTCTTATATAAACAGCTTCCTTTACCGGTATCTCAATGTCTTCTCCATTAACCTCAACCACCGCTGTTTTATCGTGATATCCCTTTAAAACACCATCGAATTCCTTTACTCCATCCCGCGCCGCATACAGCTTAACTTCAACCTCGCGGCCGGTATAATACAGAAACTCTCTCTCTTTTTTTAGTTTTCTGTCAACACCCGGTGAGGAAACCTCAAGGGAATATTCCTTATCGATTATATCAGCCTCATCAAGCACCGTTTCCACCGCTCTTGAAAAAGCCTCACACTCATCTATTCCTACTCCGCCTTCCTTATCTATATAATAACAAAGGATCCCGTTTGAATATGATGTGTCAACAATATATACGCCCAGTTCCTCAGCTGTTTTCTCGCCGAGCATAAGAGCCTGTTCTTCTATCTTATTAGCCATAATTCCCTCATTTATTCATGTAACACAATTAAAGAGTGCGACATGCGCACTCTTTAGAATACTAATATTCCAAACAAATACATGATATCATAAAATCAATCTTTTGTCAAGCAATATAACCATATATCGTTATTTTGTACAATTTTTGCGATATCTATTCGCTTAGCTATAGCATTTACAGAAAAGAGTCCGGCGAACTCTCTCATTAAAGCCTATCCGCCGGACTCTGTAATTACTCGTTATTTTATTCCGTGCCGTCATCCGCAGCGCTCTCTGTGCTGCTCTCAGACGAACTGCTGAACTCTATGTCGCGTATCAGACAAAGCTCGTCATTTGTGACATCTGATGCCTTATAACCTGCAAGCACACCGCTGTCTGTTGAACGCACATATCCGCCAAGCGTCATATATCCGCTTGAATACAGCTTGCTCTCTATCGTATCGCGCACATCAGGATCCGCGTACCACATATTATCTGTATATACACCGAACAAACGCTCATTCGTTTTCTGCAGCGCGTGCATATCAGGAACAAATACATCACCGTTTGCTGAATCATGCGTCGCTATTCCCGGAACTGTTTCAGTATTGATTCCGGCTGATGTAAATCCGCTCAAATATTTTGAATACTTAAGCACGTCCTTAACTGTGAGATTTGTCTTTATCTCATTCTTTATATCGGTAAATATAGCCGGGAGCTTCTGTATAAGTGAAATGTTTAGTTTCTGGTCAACAAGCGCCTTTATAAAGTCCTGCTGAACCTTTATTCTATCCGCGTCACCGTTAAGATAGCTCTTATAAATACCGGTTACAGGGTCAGGATTTCCCTTTCTGTATCTTAAAAGATGCACGACTTCTGTTCCGTCAAGCTCATGAACGCCCGGCGGCAGATTTATATGCAGTCCCTGAACAGGGTCGTCATACACCATTCCGACTCCGTCACCGTAAATATCAGGTATCTCAAATGTGACAGGACCAAGCTCGTTTATAACGTGCGCGACCGCGTCAAATGAAAAATCAACATAGTAATTGATCGGCACTCCGGTAAGACGCGTAACAGCCTCGCATGCCGCTGTCGCTCCGCCTACCACACCGTCTGTCATATACGCATGCGCCGCGTTTATCTTCTGATATCTGTTTCCGACATACATTCTGAGATCTCGCGGTATCGAAAGCATATTGACAGTATTTTTCTGCGTATCATACGACGCGAGCATCATCGCGTCAGTTCTCAAACCATCCTCATCGGTACAGAGAAGCAAAACATTTATCGTTCCTCCGTCTTCGACAGCTACTGTACCCGTATTATCGACTTCCTCTGTCACGCCTGCTCCGCCTGTTATATCAAAGCCCATCACGACAAAAAAGCCAATGAGCATAACGCCCAAACATACGCCCAACACCTGGAAATATTTTTTTATACTAAAGCTCATATTCGTTATCCCTTTATTATACGACCAAACATTTGTTAAACTACACGACACGGAAGTATTATGCGCGCTGTCCGCGCCGACACATCCGCTTGTCAGAGCGTGCTGCTGCGCCCGACATTTCTTATTATTTTATCTGCTGTAAAACACATTAAAACATTCTAATGTAATTATATCATATTAATGTTAAGAAATTATTTCCTGTTTTTTAAAATATTTTTACATTTTTTTTTATATTATTATTTTTCAAGCTTGAGGATTTTATTCACTGCAACCATTATTCCCAGCTTTGCCGATTCATATGTTAGTCCGCCCTGCATATACGCTATATACGGTTCACGCAGCGGGGCGTCTGCCGAAAGCTCTATCGATGAGCCTTGAGTGAATGCGCCTGCCGCCATTATGACCTGATCCTGATACCCCGGCATATCCCAAGGCTCCGGAGTTACAAAGCTGTCCACAGGCGCGCCCTTCTGTATGCCCTGTATAAACGCTATCATCTTATCCTTGTCGTTGAATTTTACAGACTGGATTATATCATGTCTTTCCGCGTCCGGCTTCGGATCTGACTCATATCCTAACAGCCCGAAAACAGCCGCGCACAGCGTGGCAGCCTTAAGCGCCTGAAGCGTTACATGCGGAGCCATAAAAAGCCCCTGATACGCGTATCTGTTAAAGCCCATCGTGCAGCCGCATTCCCTGCCTATGCCGACGCAAGTCATGCGATATGCGCACAGTTCGATAAGATCGCGTCTTCCTGCTATATATCCGCCCGTAGGAGCTATTCCGCCGCCCGGATTTTTTATAAGCGAGCCGGCAATAAGATCGGCTCCATATTGAGTAGGCTCGTCCGTATCTACAAATTCACCATAGCAGTTATCGACAAGACATATCGTTTCAGGCGATATGTCCTTTACAAACTTAACTATTTCCCCTATCTTTTCAGGGCTGTATGTCGGTCTCCAGCCGTATCCCTTAGAGCGCTGTATCATAACAGCCTTTATCTTCTCCGCTCTAAGCGCACGCTCTATATTTTCATAATCAGGCTCACCATTTAAAAGAGATATTTCCTTATATGATATCCCGAAATCTTTAAGTGAACCGTTTCCGTCATCACCGGCTATGCCTATTACCTCTTCAAGCGTATCATACGGCTTGCCTGTCACCGAAAGTAAAGTGTCGCCCGGTCTTAGAACCGCATACATCATTGTTGAAAGAGTGTGCGAGCCGTTCACCCAGTTCTGACGCACAAGCGCGTCATCACAGCCGAATATATGCGCGTACACCTTATCAAGAGTATCGCGACCGTCATCGTCGTAGCCGTATCCCGTCGTCGGCATAAAATGGCGTTCCGATACGCAGAACTCCGAAAAAGCCTTCATAACCTTAAGCTGATTTATCTCAGCCTTTTCCTCCAATATCCCGAACTGTTCTCTGACTGAGCTTTCCGCCTTATTCACCAATTCCACAGCGCGCGCGGAAACCCCAAAATTTTTCGTGATATATTCTGTTTTATTCATTAATATCTACCTCATAATCCAAAATCCTACTGATTATATCATAATAAAATTGTTTTGTCAATTACACACTTGTATTTTTAATACTTTTGTGATAGAATATGTTAAGTCCTATGATATATAT
>CALXSW010000079.1 GCA_944391255.1 uncultured Clostridia bacterium
GGAATGGGTGTAAATGCATATTTCGCGTATTCAGTGTGTGTGCCTTTGGCACAGGCTGGTATAAACGACCCATGGACTATAGCGCTGACTGCTGTTTTTGTAGAAGGTGTTATATTCATAATTTTATCGATATTCAAGTTCAGAGAAACGCTTGTAAACGAGGTGCCTAAAAATCTGAAACTGGGAATATCCACGGGAATCGGCTTGTTTATAACGATAATAGGGCTTAAAGGCGCAGGCATAGCTGTAAGCGATCCGTCAACGCTTCTCAATATGGGAAATGTTGGCTCGCCTCAGTTTGCGCTTGCAATGATTGGAGTGATCGTGATCGCAGTTCTGTATCATTATAAGGTTACAGGCTATATATTGTGGGGAATATTGATCACATGGGTGCTTGGCATATTTGCTCAGTTCGTTGGCTGGTATGAGGTAAATCCCGATGCAGGCGCTGCGTCTCTTTTGCCTGATTTTTCTGGATATAATTTTTTACCAACAGCGCCGTATATGTTTAAATTTAATTTTGCATATATAGCAAATCATGTGGTTGATTTTTTGGTTATAACGTTTGCGTTTTTATTTGTCGATCTTTTTGACACGGTAGGAACGCTTATAGCGGTGGCTGACAATGGAGAGCTTCTTGATAAGAACGGCAGACTGCCGAGAGTTGGAAGGGCTCTTCTTGCTGACGCGGTAGGTACAATAGTCGGAGCATGTCTTGGAACATCTACTGTTACAAGTTATGTTGAGAGCAGCGCTGGCGTTGCTCAGGGCGGAAGAACAGGTCTTACGGCTGTGTTCGGAGCGGCATTTTTTATAATCGCTCTTTTCTTCTCACCTATATTTATATCTATCCCGAGCTTTGCGGTGTCGCCGGCTTTGATATTTGTAGGACTTCTTATAATGAAGTCGGTAAAGAAGATGACATTTGACGGAGACATAGCTGATGTTATCGGCGGATTCATGGCGATAATAATGATGCCGTTCACATATTCTATAGCAAACGGTATAATGTTTGGAATTTTGACATGGGTATTGCTCAAGGCGCTTACAGGAAAGATAAAGGAAATACATCCTGTTATGTGGATAGCGTTCGCTTTATTCGTATTCCGTATAATAACATTGATCGTGTAATATGCTGAAATTTAACGGTACAGTATAGTGTTTGATGTGTAAAATATAAAATACTGAAAAAAATTAAAAAAATACTTGACAAAAGTTATATTGTGTTGTATAATAATCCAGGTGTCAATCAAAAGTACTTTACATGAAAGGTAAAAATAATGGCGAAGGACTTAACTCTCGGAATACTGCTTGATTTTTACGGCGGGCTATTGACCGAGAAGCAGGCGATATCTCTTGATTTTTATTATAATCAAGATCTGTCACTTGCGGAGATCGCGGATGAAATGAATATAAGCCGGCAGGGAGCTATGGCATTTATAAAGCAGGGTGAAAAGCATCTCAGAACATATGAGGATAAGCTTGGTCTTGCGGAACGCTTTGAGGAGATCAATCAGGCGATAGGAAAAATGCGGATGATAGTGAGTGAAATGCCGGATAATGATGAAAGTAAAGAGCTTTTAGATCTGATAAATTCTGTTTCCGCTAATCTGTAACGGAAACCGGAAAGGGGAAGTGCGTATATGGCTTTTGAAAGTCTTGGAGATAAGCTGCAGGGAGTATTTAAAAAACTCCGCGGCAAGGGAAAACTGAATGAAAAAGATATAAAGGAAGCCATGCGTGAGATAAAGCTCGCACTTCTGGAAGCTGACGTTAACTTTAAGATAGTTAAAGAGTTTATAGCTAAGGTATCTGAAAAGGCGCTTGGCGCTGAGATACTTGAATCATTGACTCCGGCTCAGCAGCTCGTAAAGATAGTTGATGAGGAATTGACGGAGATGATCGGCGGCGAGGCGTCGCGCCTTGAATTTGCGAATAAGCCGCCAACGGTCATAATGATGTGCGGTCTTCAGGGTGCCGGTAAGACAACGGCAACTGCAAAGCTTTCACTTCATCTGTCAAAGCAGGGCAGACGCCCGCTTATGGTTGCCTGTGACGTTTATCGTCCGGCAGCGGTAAAGCAGCTTGAGGTTCTCGGAAAGCAGATAGACCGACCTGTTTTCTCAATGGGAACGGATATAAGTCCGGTGAAGATCGCAAAGGAAGCGGTAGAATACGCGAGAATACACGGAAATGATCCGGTAATACTCGATACTGCAGGTCGTCTTCATATCGATGAGCAGCTCATGCAGGAGTTGGCAGACATCAAGGCTGAGGTAGATCCTACAGAGATATTGCTTGTAGTGGACGCGATGACAGGTCAGGACGCTGTAAACGTTGCAAAGACATTTAACGAACAGCTTGAAGTAACAGGTGTTATATTGTCAAAGCTTGACGGCGACACGCGAGGCGGTGCGGCACTGTCTGTAAAGCAGGTAACAGGTAAGCCGATAAAGTTTGCGTCGACCGGTGAAAAGCTTGGCGATCTCGATATATTCCACCCTGACAGAATGGCGTCAAGAATTCTTGGCATGGGCGATATACTTTCGCTTGTCGATAAGGCTCAGGCGGAATTTGATGAAAAGCAGGCGCGTGAGCTTGAGGCTAAATTGAGAAAATCACAGTTTGACCTTGAAGATTTCCTTGCGCAGCTGAATCAGATAAAGAAACTCGGTTCGTTTTCGCAGATACTCGGTATGATGCCAGGTATAGATAAGAAAATGCTTGACCAGGTAGATACTGAGGAAAACGCTAAAAAAATGGTTCATATTGAGGCTATTATACAATCTATGACTCCGGAGGAACGGCATAATCCTAAGATCATTGCCGCAAACAGGAAGATCAGAATAGCAAAGGGAAGCGGAACGAGAGTGCAGGACGTAAACCAGCTCCTAAAACAGTTTTCTGAAATGCAGAAGATGATGAAGCAGTTCTCGGGCGGAAAGCAGCAGAGAATGCTTAAGCGTCTTAGGAACAGCATGAAGTAATTTTTGGTAAATATATATTTTTTGTATATTTCATATAAAGGCATATAAGCTAAAGATATTTTACAGGAGGTGAAAACACAATGGCAGTTAAAATCAGATTGAGAAGAATGGGTGCGAAGAAGGCTCCTTTCTATAGAGTTATCGTTGCAGATTCAAGATCACCGAGAAATGGTAAGTTCATCGCAGAGATCGGCACATATGATCCGCTTACAAATCCTTCAACTATTAAGATTGATGCAGATGCAGCTAAGCAGTGGCTCGCAAATGGTGCTCAGCCTACAGACACTGTAAAGGCTCTTCTTAAGAAATCAAATATCATCGACTAATGGAGGGTGAGAAGATGAAAGAAGTTTTGGAAATAATTGCCAAAGCACTTGTTGACAATCCTGATCAGGTAAATATAACTGAGATTGGAAACGAGGATAGCTCGATCACTCTTGAACTCAGAGTAGCCGAAAGCGACATGGGCAAAGTTATCGGCAAGCAGGGCAGAATTGCAAAAGCGGTTCGCACTGTTGTCAAAGCTGCGGCAAGTCGCGAAAACAAAAAAGTTTCGGTTGATATTGTTTAAGACTAAAGATGGCTGTTTCAAATGAAACAGCCTTTTTTGACAATAAGACATTTTTTGATAAACGTATTTGGCGAAAGGACTATTTTTATGGATAATTTGCTTGAAATCGGCAAGATAGTTAATACACACGGGCTGCGCGGCGATGTAAAGATCGTTGTATGGATGGATTATCCGGAGGATTTTGAATCGATCGAAACGGCGTATGCGGCTGTAAAGGGCGGATATAAGAAGCTCACTGTGCAGGGGATAAAATATCAGAAAAACAACCTGATCGTTAAATTCAAGGAGCTTAATGATATAAACGAGGCAGAGCCTTTGAAAAATTCTGTAATATACGCGGAGAGAGAAGAGCTTGGCGAGCTGCCTGAGGGAACTCACTATATAGTTGATCTTTTAGGCCTTGATATCGTTGATGAGGACGGAAATCATATAGGGGTGCTTGAAGATGTTTTCAATACGGGCGCTAATGATATATATGACGTCAAGCGAGAGGGAAAGAAAAATCTGCTGCTGCCGGTCATAGATGAGGTAGTAAAGAACATCGACATAGAAAACGGCAGGATAGTAGTTAATGTAATGGAAGGGCTTGACGATGAGAATTGATGTTCTTACGTTATTCCCCGCAATGTTTGAAGCTGTCTTAGGTGATTCGATAATAGGAAGAGCGAGAAAGGCCGGACTTATAGAGCTTAATTTTATAGATATACGCGATTATACATTGAATAAGCATCGAAAGGTAGATGATTATCCCTACAGCGGCGGAGGCGGTATGCTTATGTCGCCTGAGCCTGTATACAGAGCGTATATGTCTGTAGCAGAGGGCCTTGACTATAAGCCATATACGATATTTATGTCGCCTCAGGGAAAAGTGTTCGATCAGGATAGCGCGGTAGAGCTTTCAAAATACAGGCATATAGTTCTTTTATGCGGACATTATGAGGGTATAGACCAGAGAGTCCTTGATGAGATCGTTGACGCGGAAATATCTCTCGGTGATTTTGTGATGACAGGCGGAGAGATACCGGCAATGGCTGTTATAGACACAGTGGCAAGACTTATACCGGGTGTGTTGTCCAATAACGGTTCATATGAAAATGAATCGCATTTTCAGGGACTTCTTGAACATCCGCAGTATACAAGACCTCAGGTATGGCATGAAAAGTCGGTGCCGGACGTGCTGCTGTCAGGAGATCACGCGAAGATCGAACAATGGAAGCATGAGCAGTCTCTTCTTGCGACGTTAAAAAAACGTCCTGATATGCTTGAAAAAGCGTGGATAACAACCGAAGACGCGGAGTTCATAAAACGAAATAGCTGAAAGGAGATCGTTATGTATAAGAAATTTTCAGGCAAGGCGAAGGTAGCGTCTGTAGTGGCAGGTATTCTTGCGGCTGCCGGACTGGGGTTCTTGTGGGGTAAAAAGAGAAATGATACGTTTGAGATAGACGAATTTACTATTGACCCGGAGAATATAGACATACAAGGCGGAGCAGAGCCGGAGGAAACAGAGGCAACAGAAGAAATAGAAGAAAACGGTGACGAAATATCATCTGATGACGAAATACAGGATACAGAAAATACGGTATCTGAAGATGATGAGGAAACGGACGGAAGAATAAATATAAATACGGCAACTGTTGATGAGCTTAACAGCATAAGCGGCATAGGCTCAAGCAAGGCTGAAAATATAGTGAAATACAGAGAAGAGAACGGCAATTTTGAAAAGGTTGAAGATCTTCTGAATGTTCACGGCATAGCGAGGAAAAAGCTCGAATCGATAAGCGAGTATATAACGGTGTAAACAGATGGATATAAATAATAAGGAAAGCATAATAGAGAATATAACCGCTGAAAAACCGTTGCGTATAGTTATGAGCAAGCCGGTAAAAAATGCCGCTTACAAAAAGATAAATATTGCGAGATCAAAAAACGGTTACAGAGCAGAGATGTTTACTGATAAGCAGGCGTTCCATGAGAATTTGACGGAGGACGGTATACTGCGCTTTATAAACGAAAGACTTGAAGAGTATATGCAGATAAACGCGTGGACAGACGGGTTAGAGCATATTATTCTTATTTCAAAAAAAGGCAAGGTCTCTTATAAAAAGAAAAGCTCGGAAACTGAGAAAAAGGTATTGACATCTCATAACAGGAAAAAGAAATACATAATCGAAGAGGGAACGATCGTTCCGCCGCTCGTTGATATGGGCATTTTCACAAAGGACGGGAAGATAGTACATTCAATGTATGATAAATTCAGACAGATAAACAGGTTTATAGAGCTTATAAACGATGAGATAAAGGATAAGGGATATAAATCTATAAATATAATCGATTTCGGATGCGGAAAGTCGTATCTCACATTTATAGTGTACTATTATCTGACTGAAATAATGAATATAGACGCGCATATCACAGGTCTTGATCTTAAGGCTGATGTGA
>CALXSW010000080.1 GCA_944391255.1 uncultured Clostridia bacterium
TGCGTGAGCTTATAAAAGCGGCAAAGGAAACGATGACGCCGTTTATGGTGATAGGAAACGGTTCTAATATGCTTGTGAGCGACAAGGGCATAAGAGGACTTGTGATCCATATAGGAAAGGATCTTTCGGATATAAGCGTAAGCGGAAATATTATAACGGCGCAGGCGGGCGCGCTGATGTCAAAGGTGGCGAGCGAGGCGTTAAGAGCGGAGCTTACCGGATTTGAAACGCTTTCTGGCATACCGGGAAGTCTTGGCGGAGGTCTTTTCATGAACGCCGGAGCGTACGGCGGAGAGATAAAAAACGTTGTAAAAAGCGTGACATATATAGACGAGAGCGGAGAGATATATACTGTCTCAAACGAGGAGTGTAAATTTTCTTATCGCCACAGCATTTTTTGCGACGGAGGCAAATATATACTGTCAGCCGAGCTTGAGCTGAAAAAAGGTGATCCGTCAGAAATAAAAGCGGCGATGGATGACTATAATAATAGAAGAAAAGAGAAACAGCCGCTGTCTATGCCGTCAGCCGGCAGCACGTTCAAGCGGCCGGAGGGATATTTTGCCGGACGGCTCATAGAGGACTGCGGTCTTAAGGGATACAGAGTGGGCGGAGCGATGATAAGCGATCTGCATGCCGGCTTTGTAGTAAATACAGGAAACGCGACCGCGTCTGACGTTATGACGCTTATAGATGACGTCCGAGATATGGTCAGGAAAAAATTCGGTGTGGAGCTTGAGCCGGAGGTAAGACTCATCGGTGAGAGATAAGCCGAAAGCAACACGGAGGAGCATGATATGGATTTTACTATTTTGACCGGAATGTCCGGATCGGGCAAAACGCATGCGATAAGATTTTTTGAGGATATGGGATATTTCTGTATAGATAATATGCCGCCGGCGCTTATACCTATGCTTGCGAACATGATGTCATCGATGAAGGATAAGTTCAGAAAAATAGCGCTTGTTATAGATGTAAGACTTGGCGATATGCTAAACGAGCTTATCGGTCAGGTCAATGAGCTAAGGGAAAAGTACGATGTCAAGCTTATCTTTCTTGACGCGAGCGATCAGACGCTTGTAAACAGATATAAGGAAACGAGGCGCTCTCATCCCGTAAAAAATGAAAAAGGACTTTTAGCATCTATACAGGAGGAGCGGAAAATGCTCCGCGCGCTGCGCGAAAATGCCGATTACGTTATCGACACATCAAATACGACAAACGCGCAGCTGCATGCTAAATTTAAAGAAATATACAATATGACCGCGGTGAACTCAATGTTCAATGTCCGCGTCATGTCGTTCGGGTTCAAGCACGGACTGCCGGCGGATGCCGATCTTGTTTTTGATGTGCGCTGTTTCCCGAACCCGTTTTATAAGCCGGAGCTAAAGCATAAAACGGGAAATGACAAAGAGGTGCAGGATTATGTTATGGGATTTCCTACATCTGAAAAATTTTATGAGAAGCTTAAGGATATGATAGAGTTTCTCATGCCTCTGTATCAGGAGGAGGGGAAGAGCTCTCTTGTTATCGCCATAGGCTGCACGGGTGGCCATCACCGCAGCGTAACAATGGCAAACAAGCTTGGAGCGCATTTGAAGGATTTAGGCTATAGTGTGGATATTATCCACAGGGATATAAATATTTAAAGATTATGCATGAGCTTAAAATTGCGGCTATAGGCGGAGGCACAGGCCTTTCGACTATGTTAAGAGGATTAAAAATACATACGAACAGGATAACTGCTATCGTATCTGTCGCCGATGACGGCGGCTCGTCGGGCGTTTTGCGTTCTGATATGGGAATGCTGCCGCCGGGCGATATAAGGAACTGTATCGCGGCTCTTACGGGCGTGGATCCTATATATGATGAGCTGTTAAATTACAGATTTAAAAGCGGTACGTTTGACGGGCATACGGTCGGGAATATACTTCTTGCCGCTATAAACGATATGTCTGAAAGCTTTGAGGAAGCGGTGTCGATACTCGGCAGAATGGTGGGTATATACGGCAAAGTCGTTCCGGTCACAAATGCTAATGTAACGCTTAGCGCGCTGCTAAATGACGGCACTGTCATAAACGGAGAATCAAATATAGGGCATAGGACTAATACTGATATAGGTATAGACCGTGTATTTATGACGCCGAATGACGCTGAGCCGTCGGAAACGGCGATAAATGCTCTCCATGAGGCTGACGTTATAGTGCTTGGACCGGGCAGTCTTTATACGAGCGTTATTCCGAATCTGCTTGTAAACGGGATAACTGACGCTATAAGGGAGAGCAAGGCGAAAACAGTTTATGTCTGCAATATAATGACGCAGCCGGGTGAAACTGACGGATACACAGCGTCAGATCATCTCGCAGCTCTTGAAGAGCACAGCTTTGAGGGTATAGCCGATTACATAATAGTAAACGATATGCCTGTTCCGGAGAGCGTCAAGCAGACGTACGCAGCGGAGAACGCGGAGCAGGTGCGCGCGGATATGGAGAACATAGAGAACCGCGTTGGTATAATGCACGGCCACCTGTGGCTTGTAAAGAATGGACAGGTGCGCCATAATTTCAGCAGGCTTGCGCGCGGTATAGTTGCGCTCGGCGATATAAGATAACCGGATAAAATAACGGGCGGACACGGCGCGGAGCGTGATATTCAGGTTTTGATCAGGGTTTTTGACAGCATGGCGCAGTCCTGAGGCGCAAACGAACGCGGAGCGATAGGCTGTATGACGCATATTCTGTTTTTTTTGGCGCGGAATATAGGAGCGGCGCTCCTGTTTTAGTATGAATCAAGATCATGAAAGGAACGTTGATATAATGTCATTTTCATCAGACGTAAAGATGTATATATGTCAGACGGGGTATGAATGTCCGTGCTGCCGTCTATCGGAGCTTGCCGGCTTTTTTAGATTTACGGGCAGGATAAACGATGCGGCTGTTAAGATAGCGTCAACTGTAGACGCTGTTAATAAGCGTATGATCGAGTCACTCACAGCAGAGGTCGGCGGCAGGGTAATGGATGATGACAATAAGACAGTTCTGCCGGAGGCGATGGAAAGGCTTGAGAAGCTGTTAAATGAGGCGGCGCTGAATAATGAATGCTGCCAGATATCTTTTTTAAGAGGCGCATTTCTCGGCGGCGGATCGGTGAGCGATCCCGAAAAGGAATATCATCTGGAATTCGGGGCGAACAATGAGCGCGAGGCGAATTATATAATTTCGGTGCTTCAGGTTTACGGATTCAATCCTAAGATGACGCAGAGGAAAAAGAAAGAGGTCGTATACATAAAGGAGAGCAGTCAGATCGCCGATCTTATAGGTTATCTCACCAACGGTATGGCAGGACTTGAGGTGCTCACGGCGCAGGTGGAAAAGGAGATACGCGGCAATATAACGCGTCAGGTGAACTGCGACAGCGCCAATCTCAATAAGCTTGCAAAGGCAAGCTCGCGCCATATCATGGCTATAAAGAAGATAAAGGACGCCGGGAAATGGGAGTCCATTCCGGAGGTGCTGCGAGAGATAGGCGAGCTAAGGCTTGAAAATCCCGAGGCGAGCTTGGAGGCTCTCGGCAGAATGACGAAGCAGGGCATAGGAAAATCGGGAGTGAATCACAGACTGAACAGAATAATAGAATTTGCCGAGGGGCTTGACTGATGCGCCTGTTCGGCGGGAGGTGGATAACATGGCGTTTTGTCATCTGCACACGCATACTGAATACAGTCTGCTTGACGGGGCGAGCAGTATAAAAAAGCTTGTCGCGCGCGTCAAGGAGCTGGGGATGACATCATGCGCGATAACTGACCATGGCACGATGTACGGCGTGGTCGATTTTTACCGCGAATGTATCGCAAACGGTATAAAGCCGGTAATAGGCTGCGAGGTGTATGTTGCGCCGCGGACGAGATTTGATAAGGAATACGGTGTGGATAATAAATATTCACATCTTATTTTGCTTGCGGAAAATCAGACGGGGTATAAGAACCTAATATACCTTGTAAGCAAGGGCTGTATAGAGGGATATTATTACAGACCGAGAATAGATAAGGAGCTGCTCGCGGAGCATAGCGAGGGACTTATAGCTCTGTCGGCATGTATAGCCGGAGAGCTGCCGAAAGCGCTTTTAAACGGTGAAAAGGAGCGCGCGCGTCAGGTGGCTCTTGAGTATGAGCAGATATTCGGCAAAAACAATTATTTTATAGAGATACAGGATCACGGACTTGAAGAGCAGAAGCGCATAATGCCGGAGCTTATAAATATAGCGCGGGAGCTTGGTATCGGTCTTGTCGCGACGAACGATATACATTATATATCTCGCGGCGACGCTTTTTATCAGGACGTTCTGATGTGCATTCAGATGGAAAAAACTGTTGACGATGAAGACAGAATGGCATTCGAGTCAAAGGAGTTCTATGTAAAGAGC
>CALXSW010000081.1 GCA_944391255.1 uncultured Clostridia bacterium
ATTATTTCTCTTAAACTCCTCCGGAGATGCTTCAACATATTTCTTGAATGCTCTGAAAAACGTTGAATATTCCCTAAATCCGCACATCCAAAATATATCGTTCGGATTTTTTCCGGACAGCAGTAAATTCTTCGCGAGTATTATTCGCCGCATATTTATATATTCTGTTATTTTAATACCCGTTTCTTTTTTGAAAAGCCGGCTCAGATATGTTTTATCGAGATGCACATATTCCGACAGCTCATCCATCGTCATATTGCGCGAAAAATTATCGTCTATATACTGATATATCCTCTTTATATGCTTGTTTCCATGCTCATCATTTATCAGAAATTCATTCTGCATTATCTCACTCAGCTTCACAACGAGCTGAGCCGCATAGAGCTTTACCATGAAATCAGTTATCTCCGTTGGATGCTTCGTATACGATTCTATACCGGAAAATATATCTGTGAGCTTATATTTCCCGACAATATCAGCCGGTATCCTGTTGTTTTCACCGAACCGGCGCGCGTTCAGCACCGAAAGTATATTCGGCCGCAGCTCCTCTACAAAATCGGCGCGTATCTGCAAAAACTGGCGCTCGTAAACGCTTCTCTTAGGAAACGTTATATAATGAAACTCATACGGATTTGTGACCATAAGATCACCGGGCAAAAACTCATACTCTCTGCCCTCAACATTATACAGTCCCTTCCCGTCAACGAGCTGTAAAAATTCATAATATATATGCATATGATTTCCAAGCAATGGCCCGTCCGGATATCCTGTTCTATACGTATATGTAAAGAGCCTGTCACGCATAGTGTATCTTACAGTCCTGTCTTCCATATTTTCATCTCCCCGCATTTTTCTAAAAAACGGAGTACCGCATCATCAATTATAAATGAGCGGTACTCCGTTTTTATGCTGTATGCGCGCCTATGCCGCATAATATATCAATTGTATATCAACGCTCCGCTATTATTTAAAATAGTTCACGCCTGCTTCAAACAGCTTCTGATCCTTAGCGCCAGGAACATTGAACGCGATATTGTCACCGATACGCTCACTGTGACCCATCTTGCCCAATACTCTTCCGTCAGGGCTTGTTATACCCTCGATAGCAGCGATAGATCCGTTAGGATTCCATTCGCCGTCATAAGTAGCCTTGCCGTCAAGACCTACATACTGAGTAGCTATCTGACCATTTGCCGCAAGAGCTGCCACCTGCTCAGGTGACGCGATAAATCTTCCCTCGCCATGCGACAGCGCGATAGTGTGGATATCGCCTGTTTCAACATTAGCAAACCATGGAGATTTGTTTGACGCAACTCTTGTATACGCCATTCTTGATATATGTCTGCCGATAGTGTTAAATGTAAGTGTCGGCATGCTGTCATCAAGATCTCTGATCTCACCGTAAGGAACAAGTCCGAGCTTTACAAGCGCCTGGAAACCGTTACAGATGCCAAGCATAAGACCATCACGGTTCTTGAGCATATTCATTACAGCCTCTTTTACCTGCGGATTTCTAAATGCTGTAGCGATAAACTTTCCTGAACCCTCTGGCTCATCACCGCCTGAAAATCCACCAGGGATCATCACGATCTGTGAATTATCTATTCTCTTCTTCATCTCCGCGAGAGATTCCTCAACGTCCGCGCCCGAAAGATTGCGTACAACAAATACATCTGCCACGCCGCCGGCTCTTTCAAATACTCTTGCCGTGTCGTATTCACAGTTTGTTCCCGGGAATACAGGTATAAATATTCTCGGCTTTGCGAACTTCTCTGTCGCTACAGTTATATTTCTCTTATCATAACTGTATGTCTCAGGAGTTCCCTCATAGCTTCCGGCAGTTGTAGGATATATCTTTTCAAGCGGCTTTCTCCATGCTGCGCATGCCTCAGCGAGATCAAGCTCAACTCCGCATGCTGATAATACCTGCTTATCTGTAACCTCACCTATTACGATACCGCCTTCTATTTCTTCATCAGCCTCAACTACTATTGAGCCTACAGGAGCGTTAAAGAGCATATCTGCTGTAACGTTATCGTTAAGCACAGCGCCAAGCATATTACCGAACGCTGACTTTGCTACTACCTCCGCAAGACCAAATCCCTTTACTGCTGTAGCAGACAATACCTTGCCCGCCACCATAGCAGCATGAACTGTTTCATACATAGCCATGAGCTTTTCAAAATCAGGCAGCTCATTTTCATCCATTACAAGCGGGAAGTATATGAGCTTTGATCCTGCCTTTGTATATTCCTGTGAATATACGGCGTCTGCCTTTGCCGGGGCAACAGCGAAAGATGTCAGAGTTGGCGGGACATCAAGATCGTTGAACGAGCCGCTCATCGAGTCCTTGCCGCCTATAGCAGCGATACCGAGAGCGAGCTGTGTCTTATACGCGCCTAAGAGAGCCGCAAACGGCTTGCCCCATCTCTTTTTATCTGTTCCAAGTCTTTCAAAATATTCCTGGAATGTGAGATATATCGTCTTATAATCAGCGCCGAGAGCGACAGCCTTTGAAACTGATTCAACTATCGCGTATGACGCGCCGTGATACGGACTCCACTTCGATATTTCCGGATTGTATCCGAACGACATTATAGTCGCTGAATTTGTCTGTCCCTCAAGCACTGGCACTTTTGCGACCATACCGTCTGTAGGCGTGAGCTGATATTTTCCGCCAAACGGCATAAGCACTGAACCTGCTCCGATAGTTGAGTCAAATTTTTCAGACAATCCCTTCTGTGAGCATACGTTGAGGTCTGAAAGTATTTCCATCCATTTAGCCTTTACATCAGACGGAGCAGCCTTCTTTAGAACGCAGTTTTCAGCGTCAGGCAATACTACCTCTACATCTGTATTCTTTGTAGCTCCGTTTGTGTTAAGGAAATCTCTTGATATATCACATATCGTCTTTCCTCTCCAGCTCATCTGGAGTCTGTTAAGATCTGTTACCTCCGCAACGATAGTTGCCTCGAGGTTTTCCTCATTAGCATATTTTATAAACTTTTCAGCATCTTCAGCGCGTACAACAACAGCCATTCTTTCCTGTGACTCACTTATAGCAAGCTCTGTGCCGTCAAGTCCCTCATATTTCTTAGGCACCTTGTCAAGATCGATCGTAAGACCGTCAGCAAGCTCGCCTATAGCGACAGATACGCCGCCAGCGCCAAAGTCGTTACATCTCTTTATCAGCGTCGTAACTTTATTGTCCCTAAACAATCTCTGCAGCTTTCTTTCTACAGGTGGATTACCCTTCTGAACCTCTGAACCGCATGTAACAACTGATTCTTCAGTGTGTGCCTTTGATGAGCCTGTAGCTCCGCCGATACCGTCACGGCCTGTGCGTCCGCCAAGAAGCACGATAACGTCACCTTTTGACGGCACCTCTCTTATAACGTTAGCCTTAGGAGCCGCGCCTATAACAGCGCCTATCTCCATTCTCTTTGCAACATATCCCTCATCGTATATTTCCTGTACCTGACCTGTAGCAAGACCTATCTGGTTGCCGTATGAGCTGTAGCCTGATGACGCCTTCTTTGTGATCTTTCTCTGCATGAGCTTTCCCGGAATAGTTTCCTTTAATGACTTTCTCGGATCTCCGGCGCCCGTTACACGCATAGCCTGATACACATATGAACGGCCTGACAGCGGGTCACGGATCGCTCCGCCAAGACATGTGGCAGCGCCGCCGAACGGCTCTATTTCAGTCGGGTGATTGTGAGTTTCATTCTTGAACATTATGAGCCAGTCCTCTTCCTTGCCGTTTACCTCTACAGGCATAACGATCGAGCAGGCGTTTATCTCCTCTGACTCATCGATTTCCTTAAGCAAGCCCTTAGCCTTGAGCTGCTTTACTATTATAGTAGCCATATTCATAAGACAGATATTTCTGTCAGCAGAATAGAGCTTTGATTTTGCTTCCTTGTATTCCTCATATGCGGCAGCGATAACGTCGCCGTACTTGCCGTTTCCTATAGTTACATCATTGATCTTTGTTGAGAATGTCGTATGTCTGCAATGGTCTGACCAATATGTGTCGATCATTCTAAGCTCTGTGACTGTAGGATCTCTCTTTTCTGTGTCCCTGAAATATTCACGGCAGAATTTCAGATCGTCAAGATCCATAGCAAATCCCATACTTGAAAGGAACTCGTTCATTGCCGCCTCGTCCATATCGTTAAAGCCGTCTACCGTCTTTACATCTTCCGGATAGTCAACAGCCATATCAAGAGAATCAGGCTTTTCCATAGCAGCCTCACGCGATTCGACAGGGTTTATAACATACGGCTTTACCTCCGCAAATTCCTCGTCTGACACGTCGCCTATAAGCACATATACCTTAGCATATCTTACGCGCGGTCTTTCCTTTGCTGTGAGGATAGATATACATTCCTCCGCGCTTGCCGCTCTCTGGTCAAACTGTCCCGGCAATGACTCAACAGCAAAAACCTTGCCCTCGCTTATCTCGATATTTTCATCGTAAGCGTTGTCAACAGGCGGTTCTGAGAATATAAGGCATCTCGCCTTTTCATATTCCTCATCTGTAACGCCCTCAACATCATATCTGTTGATTATGCGAACATCCTTCAAGCCCTTCATGTTAAGGTTTTCCTTAAGATCAGCGAGCATTTCTTTTGCTTCAATATCGAAGCCCGCTTTCTTTTCAACATAAATTCTTCTTACATCTGCCATATTATTTTATCCTTTCTGCGATCATGCCGCATTGAGTTTCTATGATCTAAGAAAACATCTGTCAGGATCATGCCTTACATTGTTTTCTTATATATTCAGATATTTCAATACGCCGCATTTTTTTGCGTTATCGTATTCTATAACTGCCATAGCGGCGTTGTTCATGGTGAACCTCCAGCTCTCCTCAAGAGTGAGATTTAAGCAATACGATATTATATGCCGCGCCGTGCCAAGATGCGTAACGACAAAAACCGTCTTCCCGTCATTTTCTGACAATATCGCTTTCATAGACTCGTTCACTCTCTCCTGCACCGTTGCGGAGCTTTCTCCGCCCGGCACCGTGTACCCGGTAAAATCATTCTGCCACAGACCATACCGTTCCGGATCAGCCGCCTCTAT
>CALXSW010000082.1 GCA_944391255.1 uncultured Clostridia bacterium
GACATTCGCACATTACAGGCAGATTTCTCATTTTTCCCAGAAACATTTTCTTTATTTCAAGCGGCGCTTTACACTCCGTGCAGTGCGCTATATCGTTCACATAATATCTTCCCATTATCCGCACCTCCTAAAATCCAAGCTCGCTGTCAATTTCAACAGTCTGTACAGCTCCGTATCTTGCTATGTTTTCATACTCGTTTTTTAACAGTGTTTCAACATACTGCCATGTCTTTGCCCCTCTTTTTGCCGATTTACATATACCGTTTACAACAAAATCACTGTCTGTTAACGATACCCACTTTTTTATCTCGTTCTCTATAACCGGAGTTGTTTCTGATATATTATTTTTAAATTCATTAATAACATAACATTTTTCTTCATCATCATCTTCATCATCTTCTTTTTGGCGGATGAAATCCGCCTCCTCTTCTTTTCTTTGATGAAGAAGAGGAAGATTTGATTTACTTTTGTTTTCTTTTATTTTATTTACTTTACTTTCTTTTACTTTACTTTTCTTTTCTTTACTTTTCTTTGGGGGATTTTCGCTGCAAAAACCCCCTGTTTTTGTATCAGAAACCTCTTCATCCTCTAAAAGATAAAATTTCTCGTCTATAACGTCCGATTTTTTTCTTTTGGCTATAAGATATATTTTCTGTATCTCAGCCGAGGTCAGAACTGAATAGTTTTCATACAGCTCTCTGTCAAATATATCGTTGTCTATAATAGCTTCAAGCAGCTTTCCGGCAGTTTCTTTGTCAAGTCCTATACCGTCCTTTACTATCGACCAGAACGCCCTGTCTATCACCATGTAATATCCCTCGTTCTCATAGATATAGCACAGTATAAAATCATACAGAACAAGCGCGTATATACCGTGCTCGTTATAGATTATCCTGTTTATCTGCTTATGATAAAAGTCAACGTTTTTCGGGAAATAATCAAGTCCCTTCTTTTTCGGTCTTGCCATAGCTGTTCCTCCTCTGTCTTTTATTTAGCTATATTATATCACATCTGAAAAAAAGAAGGCGGACAACGTTATTATGGCTTGAATTATATTTTCTTTTGTGGTATAATTATAATAGATTTTTATATGCAATTGAAAGGAAGTGCTTTAATTATGAATATAGAAACTTTGTGCGTGCAGGGAGCTTATTCACCGAAAAACGGCGAACCGAGAGTTATGCCTATAGTACAGAGCACAACATATAAATATGAGTCATCAGACTATATGGGAAAGCTTTTTGACCTTGAGGAGGACGGCTTTTTCTATACAAGACTTGAAAATCCTACAACTAATTATGTTGAAAAAAAGATCGCGATGCTTGAGGGCGGTGTCGGAGCTATGCTCACATCATCAGGTCAGGCAGCTACAATGGCGGCTGTAATGAATATAGCAGGCGCGGGTGATCATATCATCTGTTCAGCCGCTTGCTATGGCGGAACATTTAATCTCTTAGGTGTTACGCTTGAAAAATACGGTATATCAACAACATTTGTTGATCCTGACGCTCCGCTTGATGAGCTGCAGAAGGCTGTTCAGCCTAACACAAAGGCAGTTCTCGGCGAAACTATTTCAAACCCGTCGCTCGTTGTTCTTGATTTTGATAAATTTGCGGAGCTTGCTCATTCAAACGGCATTCCGCTTATAGTTGACAATACATTTGCGACACCAGTTCTCTGCAAGCCGTTTGAGCTTGGCGCTGACATAGTCGTTCATTCAACATCAAAATATCTTGATGGACACGCTTGCGCGTTGGGCGGTATCGTAATAGACGGCGGAACATTCGACTGGGAAGCGTCAGCTGATAAATTCCCGGGACTTACAACTCCTGACGAATCATATCACGGCATAATCTACACAAAGAAATTCGGAAAAGCCGCTTATATAACAAAGGCTCTTGTTCAGCTCATGAGAGATATGGGAATGACTCCGGCTCCAATGAACTCATTCCTTCTTAACCTTGGAACAGAAACTCTCCACCTGCGTATGGAGCGTCACAGTGAAAACGCTTTGAAGGTGGCTAAATTCCTTGAGGCTGATCCGAGAGTTGAATGGGTAAACTACCCGGGACTTGAGTCTAACAAATATTATCCGCTTGTTCAGAAATATCTGCCAAACGGAGCATCGGGCGTTGTATCATTCGGTGTAAAGGGCGGACGCGCAGCGGCAGTTAAGGTTCTCGATTCACTTAAGATAGCGGCTATTGTAACTCATGTTGCAGACGCGAGAACTTGCGCTCTTCACCCTGCTTCATCAACTCACCGCCAGCTCACAGATGAACAGCTTATTGAATGCGGTGTTAAGCCTGAGCTTATACGTTTCAGTGTTGGTATTGAAAACGCCGATGACATAATTGCCGATCTTGATCAGGCATTGGGCAAATAAAAATCTGTACAGGAGAAAAACAATGAAAATTGCAATAATCGGTCTTGGTCTTATAGGCGGTTCTATCGCAAGACGTCTGCGCGGTTTTCACGACTGCACGATCGCCGCGTATAACAGATCACGAGAAAGTCTTGATCTCGCTATTGCCGACGGCGTTATTGACGAAGCTTATAATACTCCCGGCGAAGCTATGGATAATGCTGATTTAATTATAATGTGTCTTTATCCTCAGCTCAATATAGATTTTGTAAGGGACAATCTCAGCAGCATAAAAGACGGCGCCGTTATAACTGACGTTACCGGCGTAAAGGGATTTATTATAAACGAGATGAAAAAGATCCTGCCGGACACAGTCGATTTTATCGGCGGTCATCCTATGGCGGGAAGAGAAGTCGGAGGCTATAAAAGCTCTACCGACACGCTTTTTAACAATGCTCCTTATATCATCACTCCGGACAAAACAAACAAGCCGGAAAATGTTGAGCTTATAAGAAGCATGGCTCAATACATAGGCTGCAGGATAGTTGTAACGACAACTCCGGACGAGCACGATTCTATAATCGCTTATACGTCGCAGCTTATGCATATAGTTGCCGTTGCTCTTTGTGATAATCCTCTTCTTGAAAGAAGCGGATCCTTTGCGGGCGGCTCATTACAGGACTGCACGAGAATAGCTGTAATAAACGAAAAAATGTGGAGTGAGCTTTTTGTTGAAAACAAATATCACTTAGCGGACAGAATAACAGAATTTCAGGACTGTCTTGAAAAAATGAAACAGGCTGTTTTAAATGATGACCGCGACACACTTGAGGATATAATGCGCCATGCCACAGCACAAAAATTAAAATGGTTAATGAAATAATGAAATTATAAGTTTGAGAAAGGAGTTCATGGTAATAAAAATGCCACGCACTATTGAAGAACAGGAAGGTCTTTCTCTTCTTGGCAATAAGAACACAGTCTATAAGGACACATACGCTCCGGAGGTGCTTGAAACATTTGTAAACAAGCATCCGGACAACGACTATATGGTGACATTTAACTGTCCGGAATTTACAAGTCTTTGTCCTATAACGGGACAGCCTGATTTTGCGGAGATAAAGATAAACTATATACCTGATATAAAGATGGTTGAGTCAAAATCTCTAAAGCTCTATCTTTTCAGTTTTAGAAATCAGGGTGATTTTCACGAGGACTGTGTGAACATAATAATGAAAGACCTTGTAAAGCTTATGGATCCGAAATATCTTGAGGTAAAGGGAATATTTACTCCAAGAGGCGGTATCTCTATATACCCGTTTGCAAATTACGGCAGAAAGGGTACAAAATATGAAAAATTAGCAGAGGAGAGATTATTTTCCTCTCTTTCTCTGAAATGATCAGGAGGAATTAATTTGAAAAAAGCATTAGTCGTTTTAAGCGGCGGTCAGGACAGCACTACATGTCTGTTCTGGGCAATTGATAAATTTGGTAAAGAAAACGTTTCAGCTGTCGGCTTTGACTACGGTCAAAGGCATAAGCTTGAGCTTGAATGCGCAGCTAAAATATCTGAAAAAGCCGGCGTTCCGTTTGAGATAATACCAACGCCTATAATAAATCAGTTAAGCGCGAATTCGCTCACAAGAGATGATATCCCTGTAGAGGAAACAAAGCCTGAGGGCGCTCCGCCGAACACATTTGTAGAGGGCAGAAATCTTCTGTTCCTTTCATACGCGGCTATTTACGCGAAAACTCACGGCATAACAGATCTTGTAACGGGAGTATGTGAAACTGATTTTTCAGGATATCCCGACTGCCGTGACATATTTATAAAATCATTAAATGTCACACTTAATCTCGCAATGGATTATAATTTCTGTATCCACACGCCTATGATGTGGATAGACAAGGCGGAAACGTGGGAAATGGCTGACAAGCTCGGCGTGCTTGATATAATATATAATGAGACGCTGACATGCTATAACGGAATAATAGGCGAAGGCTGCGGCCACTGTCCTTCATGCACGCTCCGCCGCCGCGGATACGAAAAATATATGAAGAAAAAGAACGGCTGAGGTGACATATCATGTATGAAGTAAGAAAAAGAATAGAGGTTTCAGCTGCTCACCGTCTTGAGCTGAGCTATGAATCCAAATGCACTGATCTTCACGGCCACAACTGGATAATAGACGTGTTTTTGAGAAGTGAAACTCTCAATGATGACGGAATGGTAATGGATTTTACGCATGTAAAAAAAGCTGTTCAGGATAAGTTTGACCACAAGCTCATAAACGATGTTGTGGATTTCAATCCTACAGCTGAAAACATCGCAAAATATATATGTGACACTCTTCAGCCATACTGTTTTAGAGTCGATGTGCAGGAAAGCATTGACAATATAGCGTCATATATAAAAGATTAAAAAACGAAAGGAATATACTATTATGCTTATTTCAGAAATTTTTGACAGTATTGATGGTGAAGGTATCCGCGCCGGTCAGCTCTGCACGTTTATACGC
>CALXSW010000083.1 GCA_944391255.1 uncultured Clostridia bacterium
CGGTTATAAAGGATGCTGAGGAGCTTGCCGCGGACGCGTTCGGGGCAAACCACGCCTTTTTCATGGTTGGCGGAACTACCTCGGCTGTCCAGAGCATGATATTATCAGCAGTAAAGGCGGGAGAGAAAATAATACTGCCGCGCAATGTGCACAGGAGCGTTATTAACGCGATGATACTGTGCGGAGCTGTTCCGGTCTATGTAAATCCGGAAACAGAGCCAAGGCTTGGTATCTCTCTCGGAATGAAGGTTTGCGAGGTAAAAAAAGCGATAGAGGAGCATCCGGAGGCGAAAGCAGTCGTTGTGAACAATCCAACATATTACGGGATATGCTCCGACATAAAGAGCATTATAAAGCTTGCGCATGAAAAGAATATGCTTGTGCTTGCGGACGAGGCTCACGGAACGCATTTTTATTTCGGACAGGATATGCCGGCGGCGGCGATAAGAGCGGGCGCCGATATGGCGGCGGTCAGCATGCATAAGTCGGGCGGATCGCTGACGCAAAGCTCATTTCTGCTCACGGGCAAAAATGTAAACCACGATTATGTAAGACAGATAATAAATCTGACGCAGACGACGAGCGGATCATATCTACTGATGTCGAGCCTTGATATTTCAAGGCGTAATCTCGCGCTGCACGGAGTAAAGATATTTGACAGGATAAAATCGCTGTGCAATTACGCGCGTGAGGAGATAAACGAAATAGGTGATTATTACGCGTATTCAAAGGAGCTTATAAACGGAGATTCGATATTTGATTTTGATGACACAAAGCTTTCTGTGCATACGCTTGACGTCGGGCTTGCCGGTATCGAAGTATATGATATACTTCGTGACGATTACGATATACAGACCGAGTTCGGCGATCTCGGGAATCTTTTAGCGTATGTTTCTGTCGGCGACAGAGAGAAGGATATAGAAAGACTTATAAGCGCCCTGTCGGAGATAAGGCGGAGATTCAAGCGTGACAAAGCCGGAATGCTTGAAACGGAGTATATAAGCCCTAATGTTATAGAAACACCTCAGACGGCTTTCTATGCCGACAAGGAGCAGATACCTATAGAAAAATCATCTGGATGCGTGTGCGCTGAATTTGTAATGTGCTATCCGCCGGGAATACCTATCCTCGCGCCGGGTGAGCTTATAACGCCTCAGATAATTGAGTATATAGCGTACGCAAAGGAAAAGGGCTGTACGCTTTTAGGAACTGAGGATATTGACACTAATCTTATAAACATAATAAAATAATACAAGGAGAAGGACGATGGATTTATGGTTTACAGAGAATCATACTAAGAATGTAAAATTCTCTGTTAAAGTAACAAGGCAGCTTTATTCGGGACAGAGTGAGTTTCAGCAGATAGATATTTTTGAATCGCCGGAATTCGGAAGATTTCTTACGCTTGACGGATATATGATGCTCACTGAAAAGGACGAGTTCATCTATCATGAGATGATAACCCATGTGCCTATGTCGGTGCATCCGAATGTGAAAAATGTTCTGGTAGTCGGCGGCGGTGACGGTGGAACGGTCAGAGAGCTGCTTAAGTATGATAGTATCGAAAATATAGACCTTGTTGAGATAGATGAGGAGGTAGTTAATGTGTGCAGGGAATATCTGCCGCAGACTGCCGCGTGCCTTGACAACAAGGACGGAAGGATCCATTTCTTTTTTGAGGATGGACTTAAATTTATCCGTCACTGTGAGGATCAGTATGATCTTATAATAGTGGATTCTACAGATCCGTTCGGACCGGGCGAGGGCCTGTTCACAATGGAGTTTTACGGAAACTGTTTCAAGGCGCTCCATGATGACGGGATAATGGTAAATCAGCATGAAAGCCCGTTCTATGATGAGGACGCGTACGCGATGCAGCGCGCGCATAAGAGGATAGTAAACTCGTTCGATATGTGCAGAGTATATCAGGCGCATATCCCGACATATCCGTCAGGCCATTGGCTTTTCGGATTTGCGACAAAGAAATATCATCCTTTGCGTGACTTTGATGAAAAGCGCTGGTTAGAACGCGGTATAGAAACAAAATATTATACGGAGCATGTGCATAAGGGCGCGTTTTATGTTCCGAAATATGTGGAGGATTTATTGAAGAATGTTGAATAAAAATGTAGAAACATTTCTCGGCTGTGAAGCCGATTTTGATGAGAGCCGTATTGTGATATTCGGCGCGCCGTTTGACAGCACCACGTCATACCGCCCCGGAACGAGATTCGCATCGCGCACGATGCGCGCAGAGAGCTACGGACTTGAAACATACAGTCCGTACCTTGACCTTGACCTTGAGGACACTAAAATTTTTGACTCCGGAGATCTTGAGCTTTGCTTTGGCGATACGGAGCTTGCGCTTTCGGCTATTGAGGAGAGAACGGATATAATAGTTAAGAATGGCAAGATACCGCTTATGATAGGCGGCGAGCATCTTGTTACATTGGGAGCTGTGAGAGCGGTTGCAAAGAAATATCCCGATCTTCATATCGTGCATTTTGACGCTCATGCTGATTTAAGAGAAGAATACCTCGGCGCGCGCCTTTCCCACGCGTCAGTGATCCACCGCGTATGGGATATAGTCGGGGACGGAAAAATATATCAGTTCGGCATAAGGAGCGGCGAAAGAGCGGAATTTGCGTGGGGAAAGGATCATGTGACAACTAATCTTTTTGATTTTAAAACACTTGATGATGTAGTAGAGAAGCTCAAGGGCAAGCCTGTATATTTCACGCTTGATCTTGATGTGCTTGATCCATCGGTGTTCCCCGGAACAGGAACTCCGGAGGCGGGCGGCGTATCGTTTAACGAGCTGCGCGAGGCGTGCATGAAGGTGTCAAAGCTTAATATAGTCGGAATGGATATAAACGAATTATCGCCGATGCTTGACGCGAGCGGTGCGTCAACAGCTGTCGCGCTGAAAGTGATGAGAGAATTATTATTGGCTGTGTATGATAATAAATAACCCTTGTAAGGGATAACTAATGAAAGGAAATGTGTAATATGGGAAAATGTTTGATTATAGGCTGCGGAGGCGTTGCGTCTGTAGCGATACACAAGTGTGTGCAGAATGATGAGGTTTTTGAGGAAATAATGATTGCGAGCAGAACAAAGTCAAAGTGTGATGCTCTTAAAGAAAAGCTTGACGGCACATCAAAGACAAAGATATCAACTGCTCAGGTCGATGCCGATAACGTAGATGAGCTTATTGCGCTTATAAACGATTTCAAGCCGGATGTTGTTTTGAATCTTGCTTTGCCGTATCAGGATCTTACGATAATGGACGCGTGTTTTGCGACAAAGACAAATTATGTTGACACAGCGAACTACGAGCCGGAGGACACGGCTAAGTTTGAATATAAGTGGCAGTGGGCATACCGTGAAAGATTTGAGGAAGCCGGAATAACAGCGCTTTTGGGAAGCGGCTTTGATCCGGGCGTTACGAGTGTGTTCGCGGCGTACGCTTTAAAGCATGAGTTTGACGAGATAAACTATATAGATATACTCGACTGTAACGCCGGTGATCACGGCTATCCGTTCGCTACGAACTTCAACCCTGAAATAAACATCAGAGAAGTAAGCGCAAAGGGCAGCTACTGGGAAGATGGTCACTGGGTAGAAACAGAGCCTATGGAAATAAAGAGAGTGTATAACTTCCCAGAGATAGGTGAAAAGGATATGTATCTGCTCCACCATGAGGAAATTGAGTCACTCGCTCTCAATATTCCGGGAATAAAGAGAATAAGATTCTTTATGACATTCGGTCAGAGTTATCTCACACATTTAAAGTGTCTTGAAAATGTCGGCATGACATCTATAGAGCCTATCATGTATGAGGGTAAGGAAATTATTCCTCTCCAGTTCTTAAAGGCTGTATTGCCTGATCCTGCGTCATTAGGTCCGAGAACTGTCGGCAAGACAAATATAGGCTGTATCTTCCGCGGCAAGAAGGACGGAAAGGATAAGACATATTATCTCTATAATGTATGCGACCACCAGGAATGTTATAAAGAGGTTGGATCACAGGCTGTTTCGTATACGACAGGTGTACCGGCTATGATCGGCGCTATGATGCTTATGACAGGCACATGGGATAAGAAAGGCGTGTATAATATAGAGGAGTTCGATCCGGATCCGTTCATGGACGCGCTCAACAAGTGGGGGCTTCCATGGAAGGAAAGCTTTGATCCGGAGCTGGTAGACTGATGAAATATAATATGAATAATGTGCCTACCCCGTGCTATGTAATAGACGAGGCGGCGCTTGTGAAAAATCTTAAGATACTCCATAGAGTAGAGGAAGAAACGGGCTGTCATGTGCTTTTGGCTCAGAAAGCTTTTTCGAATTATGAATTTTATCCGCTTGTAGCGCAATATATAAGCGGAGCTACAGCGAGCGGACTTTTTGAGGCGCGTCTTGCCCATGAGGAAATGGACGGCGAAAACCATGTTTTCAGTCCGGCTTATAAGGATGATGAATTTGACGAGCTGCTTGGTATATGCGATCATATCGTGTTCAACTCGTTCAGCCAGTGGAAGAAATTCAGAGAAAAAGCGCTTGCGCACGGCGGCAGCTTTGGAATGAGGATAAATCCCGAATGTTCAACTCAGGAGCATGGCATATATGACCCGTGCTCCGAGGGTTCACGCTTGGGCGTGACTCTTGCAAATTTTGAGGAAAATGAGATTGAGGGACTTGACGGACTCCATTTCCACACGCTATGTGAGCAGAATGTCGATGATCTCGTTACAACTCTTGCGGCAGTTGAGGAAAAATTCGGAAAATATCTTTATAATATGAAGTGGCTGAATTTCGGCGGTGGACATCATATAACGAGAGTTGACTATGATGTGAACATGCTGATATCGGAGATAAACCGCATAAAGAAAAAGTACGGTGTGCAGGTGTATATAGAGCCGGGCGAGGCTGTAGCCTTAAATGCCGGATATCTTGTAACGACCGTGTGTGAAATGGTTCATAACGGCATAGATATAGCGATACTTGACGCGTCAGCGGCGTGCCATATGCCGGACGTGCTTGAAATGCCGTACCGTCCGCCTTTAAGGGATGGGTATAAGGCAGGCGAAAAAGCGCACACATACAGACTTTCATCTCTCACATGCCTTGCCGGCGATGTGATAGGCGACTATTCGTTTGAAAAGCCGCTCAATATCGGCGACCGGCTTATATTTGAGGATATGGCGATATATACGATGGTCAAGAACAACAC
>CALXSW010000084.1 GCA_944391255.1 uncultured Clostridia bacterium
CTCCTGACGAAAACATAACACGTGAGCAAATAGCGGCTATATTTGAGCGATATGCGCATTTTAAAGGAATGGAAACAAACTGTACGGGAGATCTGTCGCAGTTTACGGATCTTGAAAGTGTTTCCGATTGGGCTTTGGAGAATGTTTCTTGGGCTGTCGGAGCCGGACTTATAAACGGCAAGGAAGGCAATATTATTGATCCTAAAGGTAACACAACACGTGAACAGGCGGCGATTATGCTGGAAAGATTAATTATAAATTTAGCTCCGGTATAATAAAATGATGCGGCGTTCTGTTGGGCTGTCGCATTTTTTTCGAGATGTTTTCAAATGATGATCAATGGTAGCATAGATGGGGATAAACGAAATATCTTTATTATCCGAAAGTCTTTGTTTACACATGTTGTCAACTGAAAAATGTGATAAAGTAGTCTTTTTATAAAAACAAATATTAAATCGTTTTAAGAGCAGTAAATTTTTTGTCCATTTTGTCGCCTAAAATGGGTAATTACATAAAATTTTTTATGATATAATAAAAAGCAGACTTGAAAGGAATATATGCGTATGAAAAAGACAAGGATTTACAATGTCGAAGGCGCATTATTGATAGTTTTACTGCAGTATGATGAGTTGCATGATAAGTATATAGAAATATATCCTGATCTTACAGAAAATCCGGTATATACATCTAAAGGAAATCCTATCATGCTGACTGTAGAGGATGCCTGCGCTTTCGGGGAGCAGAAGGATGAAAATGAGAGGTTGATAGACTGCAGTTCGTGCAGGTTTTACAGGCAGATGCCGAATACTTTGATAGGAGTGTGTATAAATGAGAAAAAAATAAACAAACCAGTATAAAAAATTGTGGGCAAACAATACGGGAAGTTTATGTATTTGAAAAAACAGGAGGCTGCTGCAAACTTGTTGAGTTTTACAGCAGCCTCGTATATAAATGGCACCCCCGACCGGAATCGAACCGATGACTAACCCTTAGGAGGGGCTTGTAATATCCTCTTTACTACGGGGGCATATGAATTATAAATCTGTATCCTCTTTATTATACCACATTATGTATTATAATGCAAGTATTATTTTATCGATTTAAAAAATAATCAAACAGATAACGGTAATGTTGCACAATAAAAAAAAACAACCTTTTTTCAATTTTAGCATTTTGCATATTGACTTTAAGAATGAAATAGATTATAATAGATGCATAGTTAAATAAGAGTTATGAGTAAGACAAGGGAGTTTTATACAGATCACAGGAAAGTATAAAACTCCCTTTTTTCATAAACTCTCGTTTTTTAGCATATGCTAACAATATTATAGATGTTTATTAATACGAATTTCAGGAGGTATTACGAATATGATGAAAAACGGAAATGTTGCGGAGATCTTTGGTGAAAAGGTGTTTAATCTTCCTACAATGAAGTCACGTTTGCCGAAGGAAACATATAAATCTTTGCTTAAGACCATAAATACAGGCGCAAAGCTTGATGAAAAGGTGGCAGAGGTAGTAGCAAACGCTATGAAGGACTGGGCTATCGAGAACGGCTGTACACATTACACGCATTGGTTCCAGCCTATGACAGGTTTTACTGCTGAAAAGCATGACTCATTTATCCAGCCTACATCAGACAGCACTGTTATAATGGAATTTTCAGGCAAGGAGCTTGTTATGGGTGAGCCGGACGCTTCATCATTCCCATCAGGCGGATTGAGAGCTACATTCGAGGCGAGAGGATATACGGCATGGGATCCTACATCATTCGCTTTTATAAAGGACAATTCACTCTATATCCCGACTACATTCCTTTCATATACAGGTGAGGTGCTTGACAAGAAGACTCCTCTTCTCCGTTCAATGGAGGCTATAAACAAGCAGGCTAAGAGAGTTCTCAAGTGCTTTGGCAAGAATCCGGAAAGAGTTGTTTCATATGTTGGACCTGAGCAGGAATACTTCCTCGTTGATAAGAAATTGAGAGATCAGAGAAAGGACCTTTTGCTCACAGGCAGAACATTGTTCGGCGCTATGCCTCCTAAGGGACAGGAAATGGACGATCACTATTTTGGTCAGATCAAGGAGAGGATCTCAGCGTTCATGAAAGAGGTAGATGAAGAGCTTTGGAAGCTCGGTATCTATGCAAAGACAAAGCATAATGAGGTTGCTCCGGCACAGCATGAGATAGCTCCTGTCTTCTCAACAACAAATATTTCAACTGACCACAACCAGCTCACAATGGAAATGCTCAAGAAGGTAGCCGGCCGCCATGGTCTGTACTGCCTGCTCAATGAAAAGCCATACGAGGGTATCAACGGTTCAGGTAAGCATAACAACTGGTCTATCGGAACATCAGACGGTGAGCTGCTTCTTAAGCCTGGCAGCCATCCTATGGATAATGTACAGTTCCTGCTTTTCCTTGCAGCTGTTATAAAGGCTGTAAATAAGTATGCGACAATACTCAGAGTTTCAGTTGCTACAGCAGGAAATGACCATAGATTGGGTGCTAACGAAGCTCCTCCGGCGATCGTTTCTGTATATCTCGGCGACCAGCTCGCTCAGATAGTAGATGAGCTCATATCAGGCAACCATGAGGACAGCGCGGTAGCTGAATTTATTGAAACAGGTGTTGAAGCGCTTCCGATACTTAAGAAGGACGCTACAGACAGAAACAGAACATCACCGTTCGCGTTCACAGGAAACAGATTTGAATTCAGAATGCCTGGTTCATCACAGTCTATCGCAGGCATCAACATTGTAATAAACACTATCGTAGCGGATACTTTGTCAGAGTGCGCTGACGCTCTTGAGGGTTGCGACGACGTAAAGGCTAAGGCTCTTGAACTCGCTGTGGATATGTTTAAGGAAAATCAGGCTGTTATCTTTAACGGAAACGGTTATAGTGATGAATGGGTAGAGGAAGCAGAGAGAAGAGGCTTGCCAAACCTTAAGACAACACCTGAGGCAATGCCTTACTTCAAGTCGGAATTGTCACTTGCTTTGTTTGAAAAGCACGGTGTATTCTCAAGAACAGAGACGACTACAAGAACAGATATCATGATGGAAGAGTACGACAAGACTCTTAATATAGAGGCTTTGACAATGCTTGATATGGCTAAGCAGGAGATACTTCCGACATGTCTTTCATACGCGAAATTTGTAGCTGACGGTGTAGCTGTTAAACAGTCTATCGGTATCGATGCAGCTGCTGAAAAAGCGTTTGCTAAGGAGCTTACAGAGCTTACAAGCGAGCTTATGACTAAGATAGAAGAACTTTCAGTTGCAGTAGCCGGAACACCGTCTATGGAAGAAGACGCGTTTGCAACAGGTATGTATTATGTAGACACAGTTATTCCGGCAATGAACGCATTGCGTAAGGTCGCTGATACTCTTGAAACAAAGGTTTCAAAGGAATATTGGCCAATGCCGACATATACAGATCTTTTGTATCATGTATGATAATAAATTAAGCTAATTTCTTTTCTTGTTATATAAGTAGTTGGGGAACAGTCGGCATATAGCCGGCTGTTTTCCATTTTAAGAATATATTTCTGTCAAGTGTTTAGCGTGTTTTTTTTACTGAAAATGTAAAGTTTGTTAGCTTTATACAACAAGAAATAATTTTTTTAGTAATTTTTTCATAATATTTTTTTATAAAAAGCTTGATTTTTTATAAATTATGATGTATAATACTTATGGAATGTGATAATTATTCCATAATCAATCAATTAAGGGCTAAAGCCGATCACTTTAGTCCTGTTTCCTTACTTACTTATATAACAATCAAAAGCAGCGGCGTCCGGAAATGCCGCTGTTTTTGATTGCAAAAAAGCAGCGCCCGTTTAGATCACGATTGGGCGCTGTTATTTTTATTAAATCGTTATTTTGTAAAGTCTTACGCCGTGAGGCGGAACTGTTGAGCTTATTATGTTGCGGGCGCGCATTGTGGCTTTTTCGCCTGTCCATATCTCAAAAGCGTCTGCGTCCTTTGTTATTCCTGCAAATCCAAGAGGTACGAGAGATGATAAAGGCGCGTCACCTGTATTGAAAACGCCTATGTAATATACTCCGTCTTTGCCGTTTGATGCCCATACGATCTCATCACCCTTGCGGTAAAGCTCTCTGCCGCAGAAGCTGTTTTTGTTTATTTCTATAAGCTCCCTGTTCTGCATCAGCGAAAGAGTGAATTCGTCGTTATATGTCATATCTCCGCCGAACATAAGCGGTGAACGGCACAGACACCAAAGCTACATGAGAAGTTTCTGTTCATCTTCTGTGAAATTTGTCATTCGTCCGCCGCCGAGAGAACGGATACCGATCCTGCCAAGCGGCAGCATATCGCAGTCTGGCCAATGATTTTCCTTTACATAAGGGAACCAGTCATGACAGTAGTCAAACATATTTTTTAAAGGCTCCCAGCTGTCCCAGAAATCGTCTGTCATTCGCCACATATTCGCGTAAGCTGCCAAATGTTCCGCTTCCGATACAGGCGCGGCTCCGGGAGAGAGGGAAAGAACTATATCGCGCCCTGTCTTTTCTATCGCCTTTTGTATTGCCTCAATTTCAGCGGCGTGATACGGTCTTGCTATATCGTCAACCTTTATAAAGTCAACTCCCCAGTCGGCATACATCGAAATTATCGAGTCATAATATTCCTGAGCGCCGTTTCGAGTCATGTCAACGCCTACCATGTCGCCGTTCCAGCTGCAAACGCTGCCAAGATCAGCGATCTGTGCCGCCGTCGCGTCTGAACCGAGAATACGCGTGTTCATTCTGACAGCCTGACGCGGTATTCCGCGCAGGATATGTATACCGAATTTCAGACCAAGCGAATGTATGCGGTCGCCAAGCGGCTTGAATCCGACGCCGCCGTCTGCTGACGGAAAACGGTTTACTGCCGGCATAAGCCGCGAATATTCGTCCATTATAAGCTCAGCGTCATTGTGGTATTCGTTGCTGTCAGCCGTTGGCTCGAACCATTGTATATCTACAACAATGTATTCCCAGCCGTATTCTTTTAAATTTTCAGCCATGTATTCAGCGTTTTTTATTACTTCCTTCTCTGTTACGCTCGCTCCGTAGCAGTCCCAGCTGTTCCAGCCCATAGGAGGGGTTTTTGCTAAATTTTCCTTCATTTTTTGCGTCACTCCTTTGTGTGATAAATATATCAGTTCAGCTGATCAAAAGCGTACATCATCATTGATAATACGGCTTCTCCGGCTGTTTCTGTTCTTAGTATCCGTCTTCCGAGTGTGACAGTCCTTATTCCGGCTCCGCGCAGCTTTTCAAGCTCCGTTATATCTATTCCGCCCTCAGGGCCTATGAGGAATGCCGCATTTTTTATGTCACCGACACCTTCAAAGACGTCGCGCAAGCTCGTGTCGCGCTCGCACTCGTACGGAACGAAACATAGATCGTAATTTTTCAGCTCCTCAGCTATATCGTCTATGCGCATCGGCTGCGATACCTCCGGAACTACACCTCTGCCCGACTGCTTTGCCGCCTCGTACGCTATTTTCTGCCATCTATCTGTTTTTTTCTTTTCAGCCGCCGCGTTTTCAAGCTTTACAACGCATCTTGACATAACTGCCGGAACGATCCTTGAAATGCCCAGCTCTGTAGTCTTTTGTATTATATAATCCATTTTTGCGGCCTTAGGAAGTCCTTGATACAGCGTGACTTTAAGCTCAGGTTCTGTATCGCATTTTTTGCTGTCCTTTATATCGCATATTATCCTGTTGCTTTCAGTTTCTCGGATAACGGCTGTATAATCTATGCCGCGTCCGTCGCATACCGTTATCTCATCACCTGTATCAAGGCGCAATACCTTTTTTATATGCTTTGCGTCCTCGCTGTCGATGATTATTTGATTCTCTGTTATATTTTCTCTCGCTGTAAAAAATTTAGGCATATCTTTATTCTCCAAATACTGATCTCATATTTTTATAGCTTATCTTATCTGTTATCTCTCTGCCGAACTCAGCGCTCAGCTTGTCAAGCAGGATATATATATCCTCAGCTCCGTGTATATCCTCAGGCAGTATATCGTCTGTTCCGTCAAGATCTGTTCCCAAGCCTATGCAGTTTTCCCCGCCAAGCTCAAGCCAGTGCGATACATGGCTTATGACGTCTGATGACGAGCAGCGCGGTTTGTCTGTCAGAAACGGGGGATATAGATTTAATCCGGCGCAGCCGCCGCTGTCACGGATCAGCCGGAACATATCATCTGTCAGGTTCCTCCTGTGAGAGCACACATATCTTGAATTTGAGTGAGTGGCAATGAGCTTTCCTGTGTTTACTGATGACGCGTCATAAAATGAGCGGTCATTAAGATGTGAAACATCGAGTATTATATCAAGCTCATTCATTCGCCGTATAACTCTTTTCCCGAGCGCCGTCAGTCCGTGATCGGGACTGTCCGCTCCTCCGGCAAGCTGATTTGAATGGTTCCATGTAAGCGCTATGCAGCGCACGCCAAGGTTTTTAAGGCGATCAACGTCATTAACGCTTTTTATCATATCAGCGCCTTCTATGCTTATCATAGGCGTGACGCTCCCAAAATACTGCTCCCTCATAAATTCTGTCATTCGCTCAAAACGCTCCATAGATACAGCGCTGTGCTTCGGCTCAGTGCAGCATGCGAATATCTGTGTGTACTCTCCATAAAGCTCCATTCGCTTTGTGTCAAGATTATATTTGTTTTCGGCGAGATGTCCGCCGTTTTCCATAAGTCTTGTCATCGTGTCGCAGTGGGCGTCAAATATCTTATATTCAGAATGCGTTTTCAATATGGTTCACCTCCGTGATCTCTATGTTTCCGTATTCTAAGCTGTACATCACTTCTATTATATCGAACCGTATATCTCTGTCATGCTCAGATAATCTGAGCGCCGCATTTTTCAGCCGTTCTATCTTATTTTTATCCACAAAATCTGACGGATATCCGTGATCGCTGTTTTTCCTCGTTTTGACCTCGACCACCACATCACATCCATTATCGTCAGCAAGTATATCTATCTCATAATGTGATACATGAATATTTCTGCCTTTTATGCTGTATCCCTTGTTTTTCAGGTAACGGCATGCGGCGTCTTCCCCGATTTTTCCTATCTCGCTGCTGTTCATCTCAACACCTTTTTTAGAAAACTCTTTCTGTGTATAGCGCATATACCATATTTTTCTATAGCCTCGTAGTGCGCCTTTGTTCCGTATCCCTTATGTTTTTCAAAGCCGTATTCGGGATATATTTTTGCCTGCTCCCTGATGAACCTGTCACGGCTCACCTTGGCAAGTATCGACGCTGACGCTATAGCCATGCTTTTGCTGTCGCCTTTTACTACCGATTCAGCCGGTATGTCAAGCTCCGGACACTTGTTTCCGTCGATTATGACCTTTCCGGGCTTTATGTCAAGACCATTTACCGCGCCCTGCATTGCGAGCATTGTGGCATTTAGTATATTTATCTTATCTATTGTTTTTTCGTCAACGCTGTAAACAGAATATGCGAGAGCTTTTTCTTTTATAATATCAAAAAGCGCATCTCTTTTCTTCTCAGAAAGCTTTTTTGAATCGTTCATGCCCTCAATTACGCAGTCATCGTCAAGTATGACCGCCGCCGCAAACACCGGTCCGGCAAGCGGACCGCGGCCTGCCTCATCAACTCCGCAGATGACCGCTCCGTCCGCTTTTTCCATATCAAAATCCTTCATAGCGCGGATCCTTTCCGCTTCCTCCTCTTTTGTAAGACGTCCCATTATAACACTCCGTTTCAAAAAAATAAGGTATAATAACACGCGCAGCGTTATTATAGCTGACGTGATTATTATACCATAGCGATTTTATACTTTCCATATTAATATTATTAATATTTATATGTACATTTCATGACTATAAATCATAATGTGGAGCAGGGGAGAGCTGGAGGCTCATCACCCTCTCCGCATGAGATCACTTCTGATTAAGGTGCAAGGAACATCACAACGTCTGTTACTTCTCCGTCTGTCGTCTTGACAAACGCAAAGTAAGGATTACATTCATATTCTTTTACTAAATCCCATGACAGTTGCCAATTTTCATCATCGATAAAAACATCGTTGAAGTAAATATTTTTAGATATGGTAGGCAGACTTCCGGCTGTTACTCTATACCTATTATTTGATGTATAGTCATATATGTATGTGTTTGGAGTATATAGATAAAATGCTTTTGTATCGTTATATGTATCGGAGATGCCGTTTTCCTGCTCAGTGAACAGCTCAAGCGTTTTATTGGAATACTGGTACACCGGACCGAAATATGCTTTGCACTCTGTATCGTCTGATGACCAATTCCATATATTATTTTTATCTATTGTTTTTATCATTGACGAGAATCCGTTGACGCTCTTGTCAAAGAAAGAGTAATAGTCAGAGTCGCTCTCAAGAACTACATTAAAATCAATAGCCGTTCCGTCATGGCGTGTGCCGTATATGACGATATCCCCCTCCGACACATTTTCAGCGCCTATGCCCGGTTCAACATTTATCTGAACATTTTCCTGACTCTCCTTTGCCACTGTGAGAGCCACATAATTTCTTCCGTCTATCTCAATCGTTTCAGGCTCTGACATAACAACAGCAATCGATGTTTCAGGAAGTATTGTGTTAGGCCGTGTGAAGATACAAAGCTCATAGGTGTCATATTTGTTTTTACCGTACATGTAAGCGCAATACGAGCTTGAGTCATCAAGATTTTCGGTGCTGATTTTTGCCGCAGTTCCGTTCTCGTTATCGGTATAAGGCGTAACATCTATAAGTGAAGTGTCATTGTCATTTATTCTGTATTTGCCAAGTTTTCCGAGGCTGTGTATGTATACGAGATCAGCTCCGCCTTCAGCTTTTTCTGCTGCTCTGAATATTATTTTGCCGTCAATGCATGAATAGCTGAAAACCATGTCTTGAATGTTATCCACAATATCTGATTTTGCTACAAGCTCGCCTGAATATTCAGCGCCGGCTCCGGCTGTAAGACTATAGAACAGATCAGCGTCATTCTTTGATGACGCATTCATTACAGTTGAGATGCCGTTCTGATCAATAAAGCTTATTTCAACAGCTTCGCCGTTTTCAGTCTGTTTCATTCCTGTGAATATTCCGAGTTTATATGACAGATCTTCTCCAACTGACGCGACTATTCTGCCAGAGATGTCAAGAGAGAATGTGTATTTACTGCCTGTTGTGATGTAATCCGTATTAACCATAGATGGTTCAGTTTTGTATATTGTGCCGTCTATAGTTATTGTATCATTAGATACGCTGTCAACAGTTCCTGCAACTGTTTTATCGGAAACCATTATGTTATAGAATGATGATGACTCAGGAGCAGTGAAAACGTCATACGCTATATTCACCACGTCATTTTCTTTTATGCTCATAAGATCGGCGCGTCCGTCAATGTTTATCTTGGCGCCGCTGTTGAGTGCAAGTGAATCAGCGCCGCTGCTGCAAGCTTTAAAGTTTATCGATGAGCCGTCGCAGCTTTCAGCTACAGCTGTGATATAATATGATATATTTACGGTGCTGAATGTGTTGTTTTCAGTTTTATCAGTCAGAGTTACAGTTCCGCCGCTGTTTTGGAAAATATATTTGTTCAGAACAGCGTCACTCGCTTCGGTCTGAATTCCGTTTATATAAATTTTAACATCGTCAGAGAGCGCGAAATATTCGGTTTCGCCTGTTGTTTCTGAAACTGCCGGTATGACCCTGTTAAAATACATTCCGTGTGAAGCTGTGAGAGATTCCGGAATGTTGTCCGCTCTCAGTTCTACAGTGTTCTCACTGCCCTGATGGAGCGATAAGCCTACAGGTGGATTGAACAGTACAACTTCCGTCACGTCTCCCTCAAATGTTTTCACAAATGCGAATGCCGGAGCTGTTCCGTCAGCGATAACGTCTTCCCATAACACGCTGTCGCCGTATTTTTTATATGGCAGCTGTGATATAGACGGTATGTTTCCGGATGATGTTCTGCTGCCGGACGCATTGTTGTAATCGTATACATATGTATAAGCGTTATTTATATCAAATGACTTAACGTCTGAAACGACATCAGACACGCCGTCACTGTTATACGCGAACAATTCGAGTACTCCATTTTCGTTGAGATAAACAGGACCGAAATATGCTTCAGCGCTGCGTGACTCTGTAGTCCATTGCCATGTGTTGTTTTCCGCGAGTGTTTTTATAGCTGATGAGAACTGGATCACACCGTTTTTTGAGAAGCTGCTGTAATCCGCGTCAGCGTCCATGACGATATTAAGATCGTCTGTTGAACCGTCAAGCTTCGTTGTGTATACTATGATATCGCCCTCTGATAGATTTTCCGCTGTCATATCCTCAAATGTTGCCGATGTCTCAGCTCCGCCCTGATACATTGTGACCTTGACGCAGTCTTTTCCATCCTCAGAAACGATCTCCGGATCTGAAATAACGAGCGAGATGTTCGTTTTAGGAGTTATTACTCCGATGTTATCCGTTATCATGCAGAATCTGAATCTGTCTTCATTGTTTCTGTTGTAGAAGCCAGCATTGTAGTTCATGCGATCTTCAAGATCTGATTCATCTATCACATACACATTTCCGTCATTGTATAGATAATCTCCAATGTAGAGCATTTTTGTGAGTGGATCGTTTACAGGGTAGCCTAACGTATGGGCGTCGGCATCATACGTTCTGCTGCCCACGCCGTATCCGTGCAGCTCATCTTTCAGCTTTATCCTGCCGTTCTCCGTAATGGAATAGCTGAATACCATATTTGTTATATTTTCAGCGACATCCTGTTTTGTGACAGTTTCACCGTTATAATAGGTATAATTTCCAGTGGCG